>CAZIZD010000393.1:0-2200 GCA_964543615.1 uncultured Alcaligenaceae bacterium
CCGAGGACGGGGACGCCTTGCGTCCACACGGCCGCAGGAGCCCGCGGCGTGTCGCCTTCGGTGACGCTGTTGGGCCCGCCCGAGAGGATGACGCCCTTCGGCGCGAACTCGCTCACGAATGCGTCGCCCACGTCGTAGGGATGGATCTCGCAGTAGACGTGCGTCTCGCGCAGCCGGCGCGCGATGAGTTGCGTGTACTGTGCGCCGAAGTCGAGGATCAGTATCCTCTGATGTGAAGGAGCTGCCATGGGTCCTTCCCTACTGAACCCGATAGTTCGGCGCTTCCTTCACGATCTGCACGTCGTGCACGTGCGACTCGCGAATGCCGGCCGACGTGATCTCGACGAACTCGGCGCGGGTCGACAGCTCCTCGATGGTCGCGCAGCCGCAGTAGCCCATCGCGGCGCGCAGCCCGCCCATCAGCTGGTGGATCACCGACTTCAGCATGCCCTTGTACGGCACGCGCCCCTCGATGCCCTCCGGCACGAGCTTTTCCGCGGCGCCCTCGCCTTCGGAGTCCTGGAAGTAGCGGTCGGAGCTGCCGTCCTGCATCGCGCCGAGCGAACCCATGCCGCGGTAGCTCTTGTACGAGCGGCCCTGGTAGAGCTCGATCTCGCCGGGAGCTTCTTCCGTGCCCGCGAACAGGCTGCCGAGCATGACGCACGAGGCGCCCGCCGCGATGGCCTTGGCGATGTCGCCGGAATACCGGATGCCCCCGTCGGCGATCACCGGCACGCCCGACTTCGCGAGACCTTCGATCGCGAACTGGATCGCGCTGATCTGCGGCACGCCCACACCCGCGACGATGCGCGTCGTGCAGATGGAGCCGGGACCGATCCCGACCTTCACGCCGTCGGCACCGTGATCGGCAAGTGCCTTGGCGCCGTCGGCCGTCGCGACGTTGCCGCCGATGACCTGCACTTTCGGGTAGCGCTTCTTGACCTGCGCCACGCGCTCGAGCACGCCCTGCGAGTGGCCGTGCGACGTGTCGACCACGATCATGTCCACTCCCGCGGCGACCAGCGCTTCGACGCGCTCGTCGGTATCCCCGCCGGTGCCCACCGCCGCGCCGACGCGCAGGCGACCAAGCTCGTCCTTGCACGCGTTGGGATGCTCGATGCCCTTCAGGATGTCCTTCACCGTGATGAGGCCGCGCAGGTCCATGTCGCCGTTCACCACGAGCACCCGCTCGATGCGATGGCGATGCATGAGCTGCTTCGCATCCTCGACGTCGGCGCCCTCCGCCACCGTCACCAGTCGGTCGCCCTTGGTCATGATGTTGGCGACGGGCTGGTCGAGGTTGGTCTCGAACCGGAGATCGCGGTTGGTGACGATGCCGACGACACGGTGGCCTTCGACGACTGGAAGTCCCGAGATGCGGTGTTGGCGCGTGAGCGCCAGGACTTCGCGCACGGACATCGTCGGCGGGATCGTGATCGGATCCTTGACGACGCCGCTCTCGAACCGCTTCACCGCCGCGACCTCGCTCGCCTGCCGCGCGGGCGACATGTTCTTGTGCACCACACCCATGCCACCCTCCTGGGCGATGGCGATCGCGAGCCTCGCTTCGGTCACCGTGTCCATGGCGGCGGACACGACGGGGATGTTGAGCGCGATGCTGCGGGTGAGGCGCGTCTTGAGCGAGACGTCGCGGGGAACGACGAGGGAGTGCGCGGGGACCAACAGAACGTCGTCGAAAGTCAGCGCTTTGCGGACGACACGCATAGGATTTTTCTCCTGGCGCAAAAATCAATTATACCCGCGTCGGCCCCGATTTCGAAGG
The DNA here is from genome assembly GCA_964543615.1 of uncultured Alcaligenaceae bacterium. Classification (GTDB taxonomy): domain Bacteria; phylum Pseudomonadota; class Gammaproteobacteria; order Burkholderiales; family Casimicrobiaceae; genus VBCG01. The sequence goes on from CAZIZD010000393.1 coordinate 1,784, forward strand.
CGGGCTTACATCCACGGCACGTTCCTTGCAACGAAGGTGGCTATCCGGCCCTCATTGAACGGTCGATTGACGCCCGATGACGCCTCCTGTAATTTGCCTCGCCATGTTCCGGACCGCCCTCGACGTCGTTGTCTGCGCGCTGTCGATGGCGCCCGCCGCCGCGGCCACGTACAAGTGGACCGACGCCAACGGGCGCGTCGTCTATTCGGACATGCCGCCCACCGGCAACGTCAAGTACGAGACGATCGGCGCGCCTCCGCCTCCGGCCAATCCCAACGCGGTGCAGGATCTCGCGGCGAAAGACCTCGAGCTCAAGAAGCGCCAGCTCGACGCCGCGGAACGCGACAAGAAGGCCGAAGCCGAGCGCACCGAGTACATCAAGAAGGTCGAGCAGTGCCAGCGCGCGGAGTCGAACGT
>CAZIZD010000393.1:2210-4310 GCA_964543615.1 uncultured Alcaligenaceae bacterium
CGCTACAACGAGAAGAACGAGCCGTTCGTCGTGGACGAAGCCACGCGCCGCCGCGAGCGCGCGCAAATCGAGACGTGGATCCGCCAGAACTGCGGAACCGTCGCGAAGAACTGATCAGTCGATCACCCGGTCCGCGCGCACGAGCACGTTCGCGGGCACCTTGATGCCGAGCCTGATGCCGAGCCGCTCGGCGGCGCGTCGACTTCCGGTCTGCGAGCTGCGCCACCCCCACGCGGAGGGCACCGGATTGCGCACCTCCGCCGTGACAAACGTGAAACCGAGGGGCGGGGCGGCCTCCTCGCGCGCGCCGGCGCGGCGGAGCACCTCGCGGCGATTCATCGCTACTTCTTGTCGAGGTTGGCCTGGAAGATCTTCACTTCCGAGCCTGCCTTGAGGCTCGCAAGATACGCGTTCAACAACTCACGTCCGACCTGGTCGGACAAGCGTCCGGCGGCCATGTCGACGCGAGCCTTGTCGGTATCTTCGGGGGTCACGACCTTGCTGATGCGTGCGATGGAGTAGCCGCCGCGCTCGTTGGTGCCGCTCGCGTACGCGGGCAGCTTCTCGGTGTTCGCGAGGAACACGCGGTTCAGCACCTCGGGCGGAAGACCCGCCTGGAACTGCCCGCGGCCCACCATCGCCGGCTTCCCGAACGCAAGGCCTGCATCCTTGTCGCTCTTGCCTGCCTGCAGCATCGCGAGCTTCTCCTCGCCGGCCTTCTTCGCGAGCTCGCCCGCGGCCTTGCGCTCGAGCTGCTTCCTGATCTCGCCTTGCACCTCCGCGAAGGGACGCGGCGCCGCCGGCTTGTACTCGAGGATGCGGCCTGCGATGAGCGCGCCGGGCGCGACTTCGACAGCCTCGGTATTGCGCTTGCCGGAGACCGACTCGGGGGAGAACAGGAGCTCGACGAACTTGGGATTGCCCATCCCGATGGCCTGCGCCTGCGCACGCGACACGAACGGCGTCGTCTCGACCTTGAGGTCGAGCGCCTTGCCGGTGCCCGCGAGGCTGTCGGCCTGCTCGTACACGAGGTTCTGGAACTGGTCGGCAGCGGTCGCGAACTTCTGCGCGGCCTTCTGCTTCTTGAGCTCCGTCTCGATCTGCGCGCGCACTTCCTCGTACGGTTGCGTGCGCGCCGGACGAACGCCTGTCACCTTGATCACGTGGTAGCCGAAGTCGGATAGCACGGGCTCGACGAGGTCGCCCTGCTTGGCGGCGAACACGGCGTCCTCGAACGGCTTGACCATCGAGCCGCGGCCGAAGCTTCCAAGATCACCGCCCTGCTGAGCGGACCCCGGGTCCTTCGAGTATTCCTTCGCGAGATCGGCGAACTTGGCAGGGTTGGCCTTGGCCTTCGCGTACACCTCGTCGGCGAGCTTCTTGGCCGCCGCCTTGTCCTCGGGCTTGGCATCCGGCTTCACGGCAATGAGGATGTGCGAGGCCGAACGCTCCTCGGGCGCGGTGTACTGCGTGGCGTTGGCCTCGTACTGCTTCTTCACCTCGGCGGCATCGACCGTCGTCTGCGCGGACAGCGCGTCCTGCGTCAGCAGCACGTACTCGATGCGCGCCTGCTCGGGCACCTGGAACACCGCCGGGTTCTTGTCGTAGAAGTCCTTGACTTCGCTTTCCGCGACCTTGACGTCCTTGAGGAACGGCTCGACGTCGACCGAGGCGACCGCGACCTCGCGCTGCTGCTCGAGGAGGCCCAGGAACTTCACGGCCGACGAGCGCGCGACGATGTTGGACGCCGCGACCGGCTCCTGCACCGCGCCGTTCATGAGGTCCTGCCGCAGCTTCTGCTCGAAGAACAGCGGGTTCATGTTCTGCGAAGCGAGCCACATGTTGTAGCGGTCGCGGCTGAACTGCCCGTTCTCCTGGAACACCGGCGCCGACAGGATGAACTGCTGCAGCTGGCTGTCGCTCACGCGGAACTTCTCGTTGCGCGCCTTGTTGGCGAGGAGCTTCTGGTTGACGAGGTTGTCGAGGATTGCGAAGCGCACCTCGGGGCTGTCGAACATGCGCGGGTCGAAGTTGCGCCCCATCTGGCGGCGCATCGTCTCCTGCTGTTCGCGCAATGCCTCCGCGAACTCGACCTGGGTG
>CAZIZD010000394.1:0-4278 GCA_964543615.1 uncultured Alcaligenaceae bacterium
TCGGAATGCCCGTGCGTGTTGACGACCTTGGCGAGCGGCTCGCCGCCGATGCCGCGCGAGGACTCCAGCAGCGCGAACGTGAGCGGCACGTGATTGACGAATCCCGTGTCGACCAGCACGTGCCCGTCGCCGCTCTTCATGAGGATGCAATTGGCCGACAGCCAGTCGCGGACGAACACGTGCAGCTGCGGCGGGAACACGTGCGTCATGGCGCAAGGCGTGCCAGGAAGTCCTTCACGAGCGTGATGCGCTCCGCGAGCGCAGGGGCCGCGCGTTCGAGCCGGATGCGATCCTGCCCCGCGAAGCGGATGCGGCCGTCCTTCTGCACGAGGAGGATGAGCTTGCCCGTATCGAACGGTGGGTGCTTCACGAACTGGATCGCCGTGCGCTCGGGGCCGGCGTCGACCTTGCGCACGCCCAAGGGCTTGGCGAGCAGGCGCAGGCGATGGCTCGCGAGCAGCGACTGCGCCTGCTCGGGTGTGGGCCCGAAGCGGTCGACGAGCTCCTCCTGGATTGCGTCCAACTCTTCCATCGTCTCCACGCTCGCAAGCCGCTTGTAGAGGACGAGCCGCGTGTGCACGTCGCTGCAATAGCCCTCGGGCAGGAGCGCGGGCACGTGCAGGTTGATCTCGGTGGTCACGCCGAGCGGCTCGGACAGATCAGGCTCGCGTCCCGACTTCAATGCCGACACCGACGATCGCAGCATGTCGTTGTAGAGCTGGAAGCCCACCTCCTGCATCTCGCCCGACTGGTCCTCGCCCAGCACCTCGCCCGCGCCGCGGATCTCGAGGTCGTGCATCGCGAGGTAGAAGCCCGAGCCCAAGTCCTCCATCATCTGGATGGCTTCGAGGCGCTTCTTGGCCTGGGCGGAGAGCGCGTCCCCCGGCGGTGTCAGCATGTAGGCGTAGGCCTGGTGATGCGAGCGGCCGACGCGCCCGCGCAGCTGGTGCAGCTGCGCCAGGCCGAACTTGTCCGCGCGGTCGATGATGATCGTATTGGCAGTCGGCACGTCGATGCCCGTCTCGATGATGGTCGAGCACAAGAGCAGGTTGATGCGCTGCTGGTAGAAGTCGCGCATCACGTGCTCGAGCTCGCGCTCCGCCATCTGGCCGTGCGCCACGGCGATGCGCGCTTCGGGCAGGAGCTTGGCGAGCGTCTCGGCGCGCGTGGCGATGGTATCCACCTCGTTGTGCAGGAAGTAGATCTGGCCGCCGCGCTTCAGCTCACGGAGTGCCGCCTCGCGCACGATGCCCGGCGAGTACGCCGCCACGAAGGTCTTGATCGAGAGCCGCCGCTCCGGCGCGGTGGCGATCACCGAGAAGTCGCGGATGCCTTCGAGCGACATCGCGAGCGTGCGCGGGATCGGCGTTGCGGTCAGGGTCAGCACATCGACCTCCGCGCGCAGGCGCTTCAGGAGCTCTTTCTGGCGCACGCCGAAGCGATGCTCCTCGTCGATGATGACGAGCCCCAGATCCTTGAACTTGACGTCGCTTTGCAGGAGCTTGTGGGTGCCGATGACGAGATCGATCTTGCCCGCGGCAAGCCCTTCGAGCGCGAGCTTGGTCTCCTTGGCCGTGCGGAAGCGCGAGAGCTCGGCCATGCGCACGGGAAAGTCGGCGAAGCGGTCGCTGAACGTCTGGAAGTGCTGCTCGGCGAGCAGCGTAGTCGGTACGAGCAGCGCCACCTGCTTGCCGTCGGCCAGCGCCACGAACGCAGCTCGCAGTGCCACCTCAGTCTTGCCGAAGCCCACGTCGCCGCACACGAGGCGGTCCATGGCCTTGCCCGACGTCATGTCCTTGACCACCGCGTCGATCGCGGCGGCCTGGTCTGGCGTTTCCGCGAACCCGAATCCTTCCGCGAACGCCTCGTAGTCGTTGGGCTTCAACCCGAACTTGTGGCCCTGCCGCGTCGCGCGCTGCGCATAGAGGTTGAGAAGCTCGGCCGCGGTGTCGTGCGCCTGCTGCGCGGCCTTCTTCTTGGCCTTCTCCCACTGGCCGCTGCCGAGCTCGTGCAGCGGCGCCGCATCGGGCGACGCGCCGCTGTAGCGGCTGATGAGATGCAGGTTGCTGACCGGGACGTAGAGCTTCGCATCGTTGGCGTACACGAGCTGGAGGAACTCGTTGGACCCGTCGCCCAGGTCGAGCGTGATGAGCCCCAGGTAACGGCCGATGCCGTGCTCCTCGTGCACGACCGGATCGCCGATGCGGACCTCGGAGAGGTCGCGCACCATGGCGTCGACGTTGCTGCGCTTCGCAGCCTCGCGGGCCGTGCGCCGCACCACACCCGCGTAGAGCTCGCTTTCCGTGACGAAGGCCAGGCCGCCCTCGGGCCACTCGAAGCCTGCGGCAACGGGTGCCGCGACCAGCACCACGCGCTCCCGCGACGCGAGCACGCCTTCGAATCCCTCCGCGAGCGCGGGATGGAAATCGTGCTCCGCGAAGAACTGCTGCATCGTCTCGCGTCGTCCCGCGCTCTCGGCGACGATCGCCACCTTGTGCGGGGTTGCGGCCACGTAGCGCTTGAGCGCGGACAGCGGATCGTCCGCGCGTCGGTCGACCTGCACCGGCGGCAGCGGCCTCGTGACGCCATCCGGGCCCGTCGCCAGTTCCACGCGGGCGAACGCCTTCACCGAGCCGTTGAACGCATCCGGTGGAAGAAAGAGCTCGGTGGGCGGCAACAGCGGCCGCGCCTTGTCGCCGCGCAAGAGGCGGTAGCGCGATTCGGTGTCCTGCCAGAAGCGCTCGACGGCGCCGCGCACGTCGCCATGCAGCGCGACCACCGCGGACGGCGGGAGATAATTCGCGAGCGTGGCCGTGCTATCGAAGAACAACGGCAGGTAGTACTCGATGCCGCCGGGCGCGATGCCGTTGCTCACGTCCTTGTAGAGCGCGGATTTCGAGGGATCGCCCTCGAACACTTCGCGGAAGCGGCTGCGAAAGCGCGTGCGTCCCGAGTCGTCGAGGGGGAACTCGCGCGCGGGCAGCAGGCGCACGTCGGGCACGGGATACAGCGTGCGCTGCGTGTCGACGTCGAACGTCTTGATCGACTCGATCTCGTCGTCGAAGAGATCGATGCGGTACGGCAGCGCCGATCCCATCGGAAAGAGATCGATGAGCCCGCCGCGCACGCCGAACTCGCCCGGCGACACCACCTGCGTGACGTTCGAGTAGCCGGCGAGCGAGAGCTGCGAGCGCAGCGCGTCGACGTCGAGCGCTTCGCCCTGGCGCAGGAAGAACGTGAACGCCGCGAGGTACGAGGGCGGCGCGAGGCGGTAGAGCGCCGACGTGGCCGCGACGATCAGGAGATCGCAGTCGCCGCGCGAGACGCGATAGAGGGTCGCGAGCCGCTCTGACACCAGGTCCTGGTGCGGCGAGAAGTGATCGTAGGGGAGCGTCTCCCAGTCGGGCAGCAGCGCCACGCGCAGCTCGGGGGCGAACCACGGCACCTCTTCCGCGAGACGCTGCGCCGAGCGCGGCTCGGCGCTGACAACCGCGACCATGCGCTTGCCGGCGGACGCGCGGCGCGCGAGGTCCGCCAGGGCCAGTGCGTCGGACGAGCCCGCAAAAGGGCCTGCCCCCATGCGCAACCCCGCATCGGGCACGTCGTGGATCAGGGTGGGGAGGGCGGCCTTCGGGGCCGCTTCCGCAGCGGCTGAAGCAGGTGGATTCAAGCGGGCAATTATACCGGCCGCGACCAGCTAGCTCCGCTCGCGCGGGTGCGCGTCCCACCACGCGCGTGCGTCCTCGCGTGTCCAGGGCTCGACGTCGAGTGCCGCGAGCACGAGGGCGATCTCCGCAACGCTTTGCGGCCGCGCCTCCGGCTTCTTGGCGAGGCACCGCGCGACGAGGTCGTCCAGGGCGGCGGGGACACCCGGAATTGCATCGCACAACCGAGGTGCCGGCGATGCGAGCACGTCGCGCAGGATCTCGCTCTCCGTTTCGCCGTCGAACGGAGGGCGCGTGGTTGCGAGAAAGAAAATGAGCGCGCCCACGCCGTAGACGTCTGCACGCGGGTCGACACCCGACGGCGCGCCGATGCGCTCCGGCGCCATGTACGAGGGCGTGCCGAGCAGGCGGACCTGACGCGTCAGCGCTCGCTGCGCGTCGGGACCTTCGCCTGCGGCGGGCTCGATGCGCTTCACGATGCCGAAGTCGATGAGCTTCACGAAATCGCCGACGCCGCCGCGCTCGCCGAGCATCACGTTGGGCGGCTTGATGTCCCGGTGCACCATGCCCCGCCGGTGCACTTCGCCGAGCGCATCGCATACCTGCAGGACGA
>CAZIZD010000395.1:0-4276 GCA_964543615.1 uncultured Alcaligenaceae bacterium
GTGCCGCCCGCGCAGGTCGTGCCCGGAAGCGTCGGGTTGTACCCGTTGCCCGTGCAGATCTCGGCCCCGAGGACCGTCGGGAGGTACTGCGGCGTGATCTTGAAGTACGCCTGCGAGGCATCGTGCAGGCCGGCGCCGCTCGATGCGCCGCTGCGGCTTACGGACCCGCTCGCGGTCACCCAAAGCGGCACGCTGGCGCCTGCTGGCCCCACCACCACGAAGCTGTAGCCGAACTGTCCGGCCGCGGCCGTTTCCGCGTTCGGATCCGCGGTGGGCGGGGCGGTGGACACCGCCTCCGCATGCACGAAAGGCGCGGGCGAAGTATTGGCGCTGGCGACCGCGCTGCCGAGGGATCCCGCGATCGAGACACTGCCGAACGACGTGATCGTCTTGGAGCCGGCGCCCTGCGACAGGACGGAAAGCAGGACGCCGTAATCGAACGGCGTCGTGGCCGCCGCGCACGTGAACGCGGCCGCGGCGAGCACCGTGCTCGCCGCCAGGTTGCGCAAATGCCTGGTGGACAAGTTTTGCTCCGGATGAGGAGGAAGCGGGCGTGTCGAGTATCTCCGGCACGTCGGCCGCTCGTCAACGCTCCTGCGGCCGGACGTTGCACCGGGCGACTCGATCGAGGACGATCGCGTCATCCTGCCCGCAGAGTCGCCCCATGACCGCACCGCTACCCTTCCCCGGCCTCACCCCCGAGCACGAGATGCTGCGCGACGCATTGCGCCGCTTTATCGCGGAGCGCGTGCTGCCGCACGCCAATGCATGGGAGGACGCGGGATTCGTGCCGCGCGAGATCCTGCGCGAGATGGGCGAGCTCGGCTTCCTCGGCATCCGCTATCCCGAGGCCTACGGCGGAAGCGCGCTCGACACGACGGCCACCGTGGTGCTGGCGGAAGAGTTGGGCCGCTCCACCTTCGGTGGCTTCGCGATCACGGTGCTCGTGCACACCGACATGGCGAGCCCGCACCTCAATCACGCGGGGACGCCGGAGCAGAAGGCGCGCTACCTGCCCGACCTCGTCGCCGGCCGGCGCATCGCCGCGGTGGCGATGACGGAAGCAGGAGCGGGCTCCGATCTCGCCGGCATGCGCAGCAGGGCACGGCGCGACGCGGACGGCAGCTGGGTGCTGAACGGGACCAAGATGTTCATCACCAACGGCGTCCACGGTGACGTTTACTTCGTCGCGGCCAAGACAGGCGCGGCGAGCGGACGGCATCGCGAGATCTCGATGTTCATCGTCGAGAAGGGAACGCCCGGACTTCGCGTCGCCCGCCCGCTCGCGAAGCAGGGCTGGCTCTCCAGCGACACTGCGGAGCTCGTGTTCGAGGAGTGCCGGCTGCCTCCGGATGCCCTGCTGGGCGAAGAACATCGCGGCTTCTACGCGCTCATGAAGAACCTCAGCAACGAGCGCATCGTTCTCGCCGCGCAGTCGATGGGCGAGGCGTCGCGCGGCATTGAGCTCGCGCTCGAATGGACGCGGCAGCGCGAGGCGTTCGGACAACCGTTGTGGAACAACGCGGCCATCCGCCAGCGCCTTGCGTGGCGCGCCACGCAGGTTGAGGCGCTGCGCGCGTTCGTCTACAACGTCGCGTGGCGCGACGCGCGCGGCGAAGCGGTCGTGAAGGAGGTCTCGATGCTGAAGGCGCTGGCAGGCACGCTCGTCAACGAGGTCATGTACGACTGCCTCCAGTTCCACGGCGGCATGGGCTACATGCGGGAGTCAACCATCGAGCGGATGGCGCGCGACGCGCGCGTGCAGGCGATCGGCGGCGGCGCCACTGAAGTGATGCTGGAGGAAGTGGCCAAGAGGATGGCCTAGCGCAGCTTCGACGATCACGCTGTCCACGGAGTCGTCCGATGCACGACGAATCCCTGCGACTGGCTTGGACGCGAAGACCCCGAACGGGCCCACAAGCACTGGAGGCAACCTCGCCGACACCAGGAGCCTGAACAAGCGGTCGCTGCACGTCCAACGATCCGGCGGCGCTCCTGCCTTCTCGATGACTGCGCTCAGTGCTCGTGCTTATGCTCGAGCAGCGAGGTCAGGCTTAGGACCACCGCGCGCCGGACTTCCTCGCTGTCGTTCGACGCCGAATTAGACGCCTTTCCCTTCACCGAGGGAACGACCTTCGGCAGTTTGCCGTTGACCGGTTGCAGGCGGCCTTCGAGCATCGTGCCCCACACGCCGACGTCCCGTAGCTTCTCCGGCGGCACCTCATAGGGGCTCTGCATCAGCACGCTGAGGTTCGCGTCCTTGCCCACCTCGATCGAGCCGACCCGCTTCTCCATCTGGATGGAGTAGGCGGCGTCGATAGTCACGGCCTTCAACGCGACGTCGAGAGATACTTTGTGCTGCGGCCCGGCCACCGGCCCCCCGGCGGTGGCGCGGGTGACCGCCGCCCACACCAGCTGCATCGGCTTGGCCGGCGCCATCGGCATGTCGGAGTGGAAGGACAGCGAGCCGCCGTTCTTCACCACGTCGCCGTGCGCTGCGATGTTGGCCGAGCGCTCGGGCCCGATGCCCAGCTTCGCGTATCGGCCGGCCAGCGCGGTCACGTAGTACGGGTTGGAGCTGACGATGCCGCCCAGCCTGACCCACTTTGCCACCTGCTCGGGCTGGCTGAAACCGAAGTGGACGAGCACGGTGCGGTGATCGGTGCGCGGGTTGCGCGCCATTGCCCTTTCGAAGGAGGCGAGCACCATATCCAGGCCGGCGTCGCCGTTGTTATGCACGTGGATCTGGTAGCCCGCGTCCCAGTAGGCCTGGAACATGAAGTCGAAAGCCGGCGGGTCGGTGATCCACGCGCCGTGGTGTCCGTCGGTGTAGCCGTCCTTCATCTGCATCAGCTGGCTGTAGATCGCGCCATCGCTGAACAGCTTTGCCTGGTTGGGCAGGTAGAAGGTGCGCCCCCTGCCCCAGCCCTCGATCTTCCTCGTCTCGGCGAGCAGGCTCGCCGCGTCGCCGGGCTTGACCGCGTTGAAGCTCTTGCCGTCACCGATGAAGCAGTGGTTGAAGGGCGTGGCGGCGTCCGAGTAGGCCGCGTTGATCAGGTCCTGGATCGGCTTGCTCAAGGCGGCGCCCGGCTCGCAAGCGAAGGTGATGCCGTTGCGGTGGTAGTAGGTCTTCGTGAACTCGAGTCCCTTGCGGAACTGTTCGGGCGACGCAAGGTAGGGCCCAACCTTGGAGATGATGGCGGGTGCCATCGCGCCCTGCTCGAAGAAATGCCCCTTGGACAGGTTTATCTGTTCCTGCGCGGACTTGGGCAGTGACTTGACCACTGCCTCGTCGATACCAGTGAGCTTGAGCGCGGCGTCGTTCAGGAACAGTTCGTGCGCCGAGCGATGCCAGACGATCACCGGGAAGTCTGGAGCGAGCCTGCTGAGCTTGTCGCGCGACATCTCGCCGTGAAAGTAGTGGTGGTAGCCCCAGGTCACGAAGGGCGCCTTCTTGTCCTTATGGCTGGCGAGCGCCTTCTTCAGTCGCCCCAGATAGCCCTTCTCGTCGCGCACCGCAGGCGAGAAGCCGTCGATGGCGTCCCAGTCCTCGATCGAGATCACCTTGGTGTTCATCGTCAGCGCGGCCAGCACCGGGTGCACGTGCTGCTCGACAAAGCCGGCGATCACCACCTTGTCGTAGAAGGTCTTGTCGAGACGTGCGTCCTTGCCGACGGCGGCGCTGACCTCTGCCCGCGTTCCCACCGCGACGAACTTGCCGTCGCGCACGGCCACTGCCTCCGCCCGTGGCTGCTTCGGGTCCATTGTGATGAACTCGCGCGCGGTGTAGATCGTCGTACCGCCCGGCTGGTCGGCGAGGCGCCCGGCCGAGTCGTTCAGCGAGGAGGTCTGGGCGGAGAGGTTGCCGGCCGCGAGTGCGGCAAAGGCGAGAGCAAGCGAGGCAGTTGCGCGTCGCACAGAAAGGCCATGAGCAGGCATGGGAACTCCGCAGTATGAGAGACGTTGTCCAGCGATCACCGGCCGCGACGCGCTACCCGTCGTCCGACTTGACTCACGCGGTGAACTGCGTCGTGAAGTTCAGTTGGGTCATCGTCGAGTCCCCCGACTCGCGGCGTATGTCGCTCTCGACTCCCAAGTGTACCGCTGCGCCCGATGGATCTGGATAGACCCCGATCGATCGCTATCGAAAGACACCTACTCCCACTCGATCGTCGCCGGCGGCTTGCTCGAGATGTCGTAGACCACGCGGTTGAACCCGCGCACCTCGTTGGTGATGCGGTTGCTGATGCGCGCGAGCAGGTCGTGCGGCAGATGC
>CAZIZD010000396.1:0-4219 GCA_964543615.1 uncultured Alcaligenaceae bacterium
ATCGCGGGCCGCGCGTTCCAGGTCGTCGACTTCGACCGCACGCACCGCTTTTGCGGGCGATGCGCAACGCCCACGCGCTCGCGCGACCACGAGCGCGCGAAGGAATGTCCCGCATGCGGGCTTACCGTGTACCCGCGCGTGTCGCCCGCGATGATGGTGCTCGTCACGCGGGGCAAGGAGATGCTCCTCGCGCGCGCGAGCCGCTTCACCACCGGCATGTTCAGCGCGCTCGCGGGGTTCGTCGAGCCGGGCGAGACCATCGAGGACTGCGTGCGGCGCGAAGTGCGCGAGGAAGTGGGTGTCGATGTCGACAACATCACGTATTTCGCGAGCCAGTCGTGGGCGTTCCCGCATTCGCTCATGATCGCGTACACCGCCACCTGGGCCGGCGGCGACATCCGCATCGACGACGCCGAGATCGCCGAAGCGCGCTGGTTCCACGTCGACGACCTGCCCAAGCTCCCCATGAGCGTGTCCATCGCCCGCCGCCTCATCGATGCGACCGCCGCAAGACTGCGCTCCGCCTAGGGTGCTTGGGCGGACTGCTAGAATCGCAGGTTCCATGCGCAGGATTCTCTACACGCTCATAGCCTGCGCCGCGCTTGCGGCGCCGCTCGCGTTCGCCCAGTCGGATGCGCCATCGGACCAGACGACGGACCCGCGCGAATTCTCCGAGGCGGCGCGCAAGGAGTACGCGCAGTCGCTGCGCGATGCGCGCAAGCTCATCGCCGAGAAGAAGTACGACGAGGCCGTCGCGATCCTCGACAAGCTGAGCGCCGGACGCCCGCGCGAGCCGCAGGCAAGGTTCATGAAGGGCATCGCCCTCGCCGACGCCGGCAAGACCGATGCCGCCATCGTCGCGTTCCAGGGCGTGCTCGCGGATTATCCCGAGCTTCCCGAGCCGCACAACAATCTCGCGGTGCTCTATGCGCAAAAGGGCCAGTACGGGCTCGCGCGCGACGAGCTCGAAGCCGCCATCGCCGCCGCGCCCGATTACGCGGTCGCCTACGAGAACCTCGGCGACATCTATGCGAGGCTCGCCGCGGTGAATTACGAGAAGGCCGTGGCGCGCGACGCGCGCAACAAGACCGCACCCGCCAAGCTGAAGCTCGTGCGCGACGTGATCGCTCCGGCCGCGCCGTCCGCGCCTGCCGCCCCGGCGGCCGCGACCGCCCCCGAACCACCGAAGTCACCGTCCCCCTGAAGGAGGCCATCCCATGCTGAACAAACTGATCGCCGCCGCGGCATTTGCCTGCGCCGCGTCGCTCGCATCCGCCGCCAACCCGCAGGTCGAGCTCGACACGACCGCCGGCATGATCAAGATCGAGCTCTTTCCCGATGCCGCGCCCAAGACCGTCGCCAACTTCATCGACTACGTGAAGAGCGGCCACTACGTCGGCACGCAGTTCCATCGCGTGATCGACGGCTTCATGATCCAGGGCGGCGGCTACACCACCGACTTCAAGGAAAAGCCCACCAAGCCGCCGGTTCCCATCGAGTCGGAGTCGTCGAAAAAGGCGGGGCTGTCCAACGTCCCGGGCGCCGTCTCGATGGCGCGCACGAGCGACCCCAACTCCGCGACCGCACAGTTCTTCATCAACGTCGCCAACAACGCGCGCCTCGACTTCCGCTCCGCCGATCCGCAGGGCTACGGCTACACGGTGTTCGGCAAGGTGGTCGACGGCATGGACGTCGTGAACAAGATCGCCAAGGCGCAGAAGGGCGCGACGGGCACCGTGCCGCCGGGCATCAATCCGGGCGACGTACCGTCGACGCAGGTCGTCATCAAGGGCGCCAAGGTCATCGGCGGCTAGGACAGGAGAGAACAAGATGGTTGTGCTGAAGACGAATCACGGTGACATCACGCTCGATCTCGACGCGGAGAACGCGCCCGCGACGGTCGCCAATTTCTTGCAGTACGTGCGCGACGGCCATTACGACAACACCGTCTTCCATCGCGTGATCGACGGCTTCATGATCCAGGGCGGCGGCATGGAACCCGGAATGAAGCAGAAGCCCACGCGCGGGCCGATCGCCAACGAAGCGACCAATGGCCTCAAGAACAAGAAGTACACCGTCGCGATGGCGCGCACGTCGGAACCGCACTCCGCCACCGCGCAGTTCTTCATCAACGTCGCCGACAACGACTTCCTCGACTACAAGGCGCCGAGCGCCAACGGCTGGGGCTACTGCGTCTTCGGCAAGGTCGTCGGCGGCCAGGACGTGGTCGATCGCATCAGGAGCGTCGCCACCGCCAACAGCGGCTTCCACCAGAATGTGCCGAAGGAAGACGTGGTCATCACCAAGGCCGAGGAAACCGCCGCGTAAGGCGCACGGTGGGACCCGCACCCGACCGTGTGAAGCCCACCCTCTTCCTGTCCGATCTCCACCTGTCGCCGGACCGGCCGGCGGCGCTGCGCGCGTTCCACGCGTTCGCGCGAGGTCCTGCGCGCGATGCCGACGCCGTCTACATGCTGGGCGACATCTTCGACTGGTGGGTCGGCGACGACCAGGTGCGCATCCCGTTCGTCGCCGAGGTCGTGGCGTCGATGCGCGCGATCTCCGACGCAGGCGCCGCGCTCTACATCGGCCAGGGCAACCGTGACTTTCTCATCGGCGAGCGGCTCGCGCGCTCGGCCGGTGCAACCCTGCTGCCCGAGTACGTGACGCTCGACCTCCACGGCATGCGCACGCTGCTGTGCCACGGCGACCAGCTCTGCACCGACGACGTCGAGTACCAGGCGTACCGCGCGCGCATGCGCGACCCTGAGGTGCAGGCGCGTCTGCTGCGCCTGCCCTACTTCGTCCGGCGCCTGATCGCCGCGTGGCTGCGCCGCAAGAGCTCCAACACCAAGGCGCTCAAGGCGGAATCGATCATGGACGTCGCGATTCCCACGGTCGAGCAGGCGTTCCGCGATCATGGCGCGACGCGCATGATTCACGGTCACACGCATCGTCCCGCGGTGCATGCGCACGTCGTCGACGGGATCCCGCGCGAGCGCATCGTGCTCGCCGACTGGGAGACCGATGGCCGTTATCTCGAGGTGAGCGAGGGCGGCGCGGTAGAGCGGACGATCACCGCCTGAGCCCGCACGCTCCGCGATCAGGTATCGCGCCGCGAACCGAAGAGCACCGCCCATCCCATCGCGATCAGGCCGGCGTTGCGGCATGCGCTGCCCAGCGTCTGCAGGATGTCCGGTGCCGGAAGCATCGTGAGCGCGAGATTGACGGCGAGTCCCGCGGCAAATAGCCCCGCCGAAGGGCGCGGCAGCGCTCGCGTGCGCCAGACATCCCAGGCGAACAAGGCACCGCCGGCGATCATGAGCGCCCCGTTCACCGTATAGACCGCGCCAAGGCGGGCCCAGAGTGCCGCGTAATCGCGCGTCGTCTCAGCGAGGGCGTACAGCGTCGTGTGCGCAAAGTACGTGAACGCCGCGCCGTACATGATGGCGCCTGCGAGGGCGACTCCGCCGAGAGGCGGCATTCGCACAGTGCAGAGGCCGAGCAGAAGCCAGGCCATTGGGACGAACGCCACGTAATTGAGCCACAGTTGCGACGCGGTGAATCCTTGCTGCCACCACTCCATGATGTCGGTGACGGAATGAAGGGCCGGGGCCACCATTGCGGTGGCGCCGACGGTCCGGCGCAGCACCACCGCACGTACGGGCTCCTGGATCGGCGATGGCGAATGCGGGGTCACATTCCCGGACGGCGAACGATCGCCGGGGTCACGTGATGGCACCTCGACCCCGGCGCCAATGCGAGCGCCGCGACTGCGAAGGCGACGCGCCCGATCATCGCGGGCCGTACTCGCGCATCTGCGCGTAGAGGGGCGTGAGCGTGTCGATCTCGCACGACTTCGCAGTGAACCGGTACGTCGTCGCGAAGTCCTCGTAGCTGCGCGCGCGCCACAACCGTCCCGCCGGATCGATCACGAGAGAGTGACCGACACCGCCGCGATAGATCGACGAGCCGTCGGTGCCGCGATACACGGTGCAGGTCCACGGGCGGCACTCGGGGTGGGCTTTCATGAACGACTCGATGTCGTGCACGAGCCCCGCGAAGAGGGCTGGCCGGTCCGCCGGCATCGCCGCGAGCGTCCGCGCGATGGCTTCACCGAGGAGCGCGTCGGCGGGCGACGTGAGCACCCCCGACTCGGTCCCATCGCCCGCCACTGCTGCGGTCATCACGCCGCCGTTCTCGCAAACACGATCTCGTC
>CAZIZD010000397.1:0-645 GCA_964543615.1 uncultured Alcaligenaceae bacterium
CGCGCCGCTCGTGAGTCCCGGCAAGAGCTGGGAGGGCGTCTATGGCGCGTGGATCGCAGTGGCGGTGTATGCGGCGTGGCTCGTGCGCTACGCGCACGACGCGGGATTCCGCTTCGACGTGTCGCCGATCACCATCGCGGCGTGGATCGTCTTCGTCGTCGCGCTCGCATCGGTGTCGGTGATCGGCGATCTCTTCGAGTCGCTCCTGAAGCGGCATGCGGGCGTGAAGGACAGCGGGGCGCTCCTGCCCGGTCACGGCGGTGTGCTCGATCGCACCGATGCACTGCTCGCCGCGATGCCCATCGCCGCCGTGGCCGCCGAATACTGCCTGCGCCGGCCATGAACAGGATCACGCTGCTCGGCGCGACGGGATCCATCGGCGATTCGACTCTCGACGTGGTCGCGCGCCATCCCGACCGTTTCGAAGTCGTGGCATTGGCAGCCCATTCGAATGCGTCGAAGCTGCACGCGCTCTGCCGGCGCTTCCGTCCCCGCTTCGCGGTGCTCGCCGACGCGAACGACGCGCGTGCCCTGCAAGCCGCGCTGCGCGGTGAAGGGCTCACCACCGAAGTGCTCGCGGGGCCTGATGCGCTGGTCACCGTGGCGTCGCTTCCGGAAGCCGACACGGTGCTTGCCGCGATCGTG
>CAZIZD010000397.1:655-4218 GCA_964543615.1 uncultured Alcaligenaceae bacterium
GCCGCGGGGCTCGAGCCCACGCTCGCCGCCGCGCGGGCGGGCAAGCGCATCCTGCTCGCCAACAAGGAAGCCCTCGTCATGGGCGGCGCGCTCTTCATGGACGCCGTCGCGGCCGGGGGCGCGACGCTGCTGCCCATCGACAGCGAGCACAACGCCATTTTCCAGTGCCTGCCCGCGACCTATGCGCGAGATCCCTCGCGCGCGGGCGTGCGGCGCATCCTGCTCACCGCTTCGGGCGGCCCGTTCCGCACGCGCGCGCTGTCCGAGCTCGCGGACGTGACGCCCGATCAGGCGTGTGCGCATCCGAACTGGTCGATGGGCCGCAAGATCTCCGTCGACTCGGCGACGATGATGAACAAGGGCCTCGAGGTCATCGAGGCGCACTTCCTCTTCGGCGCGCGGCCCGAGGCGATCGAGGTCGTGGTGCATCCGCAAAGCGTCATCCATTCGCTGGTCGAATACGTCGACGGCTCGGTGCTTGCGCAGCTGTCGCATCCGGACATGCGCACGCCCATCGCGCATGCGCTCGCCTATCCCGCGCGCGTCGATGCCGGCGTGGCCAGCCTCGAGCTGTCGCGCCTCGCCGCGCTTGCGTTCGAACCGCCGGACTTCGAGCGCTTCGCGTGCCTGCGCCTTGCCTACGACGCGCTGCGCGCGGGCGGCACCGCACCCGCGGCACTCAACGCCGCCAACGAGGTCGCCGTGGCGGCGTTCCTCGGCGGCCGCATCCGCTTCACCGACATCGCGAGCGCGTGCGAGCACGCCATGGCGCGCGCGCCGCTCGGAACGCTGGCCACGCTCGACGACGCCCGGGACGCCGATGCGCGGGCAAGGTCGCTCGTCGGGGACTGGGTCGCGTCGCGCCCGGTTCGGGGTACAGTAACGGCATGATCGAGATCGGCTACAAGGTCGGGGGCTTCCTCGTGACGCTCGGCGTGCTCGTGATCTTCCACGAGCTCGGGCATTACCTGGCCGCGCGCTGGTGCGGGGTGAAGGTGCTGCGCTTCTCGGTGGGTTTCGGGCGCGTCCTCGCGTCGCGCCGTTTCGGACGCGACCAGACCGAGTGGGCGCTGTCCGCCATTCCGCTGGGCGGCTACGTGAAGATGGCGGACGAGCGCGAGGGCGACGTGGCCGCACGCGACGTCGCGCGCGCGTTCAACCGGCAGAGCGTCTGGAAGCGCATCGCCATCGTGGCCGCCGGCCCCATCGCGAACCTGCTGCTCGCGGTCGTGCTGTTCGCGGCAACGTACATGGCAGGCATCCCGGGCCAGCGCGCGGTGCTCGCCGATCCTCCCGCGGGCTCCGCCGCGGCCGCGGCGGGCATCCGCAGCGGCGACCTCGTGGTGGCGATCGACGGCGAGCCGGTCAGGAGCTGGCAGGACATGCGCTGGCGCCTCACCAAGGCGCAGGGGCACGAGACGGCGACGCTGTCGGTCGAAGCGGCCGGGCGTGCCGGCGATGCGCCGGTGGAACGCACGCTCGACATCGGCCGCCTCACCGTGGCGGACTGGGAAGGCAACGCGCTTGCCACGCTGGGCTTGCGCGCCGATCTCGGCGCGCCGCTGATCGGCGAGGCGATTCCCGGCAAGCCGGGGGCGCGCGCCGGGCTCGAAACGGGGGATCGCATCGTGGCGATCGACAGCGTCCCGGTGAAGTCGCCCGGCGACGTCGCGGCCGTCACCAACGCGCGGCCGGGTCTTCCCACGGTGTTCACCGTCGAGCGCGCGGGCGTGCGGCGCGACTTCACCGTCACCCCCGAGGCACAGGAGCAGGGCGGGCGCAAGGTCGGCATCGCGGGCATCAAGCTCAAGATCGATCCCGCGATCGCGGACAAGCTCGCGCTCACGGTGCGCTACGGACCGCTCGAGGCGCTCGGGCAGGGTGCGCGCAAGACGTGGGAGCTCTCGGTGTTCACGCTGCGCATGCTGGGCCGCATCGTCACCGGCGACGCATCCCTCAAGAACATCAGCGGTCCGCTCACGCTCGCCGATTTCGCGGGACAGTCGGTGCAGGCGGGTGCACTCGTGTTCGTGGGTTACCTCGCGCTCATCAGCATCAGCCTCGGCGTGCTCAACCTCCTGCCGGTTCCCTTACTCGACGGAGGGCATTTGCTGTATTATTTTGCGGAAGTTTTGAAGGGCAGCCCGGTCTCGGACCGCGCGTTCGAAGTCGGCCAGCGCATAGGTATGGCCATGCTGGCGGTGCTCATGGCCCTCGCATTGTTCAATGACGTCTCCCGCCTGCTCTGACCGGCCGCGTACGCCGCGCCTTCACATCGACATGCGTTTCATTCCCACTCTGCGGCGACGGGCCGTCCCTGCGCTGCTCGCTGCGCTGTGGGCGGCAACGTCGTTCGCCTTCGATCCGTTCACTGTCCGCGACATCCGCGTCGAGGGCGTGCAGCGGACGGAAGCCGGCACCATCTTCTCCTACCTGCCGATCAAGGTCGGCGAGCGCGTGGACGACGAGAAGGTCGCGCAGGCGGTCAAGGCGCTTTACGCGACCGGATTCTTCCGCGACGTCCGCATCGAGGCGCAGGGCGACATCCTCGTGGTGAGCGTGCAGGAGCGGCCGACCATCAGCTCGCTCACGTTCGTCGGCAACAAGGAATTCGACACCGAGACGATCAAGAAGGCGCTGAAGGAGATCGGCATCGCCGAGGCCCGCATCTTCGACCGCTCCGCGCTCGACCGGGCGGAGCAGGAGCTCAAGCGGCAGTACATCACGCGCGGCAAGTACGCAGCCACCGTGCAGGTGACGGTGACGCCGCAGGAGCGCAACCGCGTCGCGCTCAACTTCACGATCAGCGAAGGCGAGACCGCGAGCATCGCCCGCATCAACATCGTCGGGAACAAGGCGTTCAGCGAGAAGCAGCTGCGCCGCGAGATGACGCTGTCCACGCCCAACTGGCTGTCCTGGTACACGAAGGACGACCAGTACAGCAAGCAGAAGCTCTCCGCTGACCTGGAGTCGCTGCGCAGCTTCTACCAGAACCGCGGCTACCTCGAGTTCAACATCGACTCGACGCAGGTCTCGATCTCGCCCGAGAAGGAAGAGGTCTACGTCACCATCAACATCACCGAGGGCGAGCCGTACACCGTCACGGGGATCAGCATCGCGGGCGATCTCGCGGTGGCCGAGCCGGAGCTGCGCGGGCTCATCCTGGTCAAGCCCGGCGAGACCTTCTCGCGCTCCAAGATGCAGGCGTCGGTCAAGGCCATCAGCGAGCGGATGGGCATCGACGGCTATGCGTTCGCCAACGTGAACGCGGTGCCGGAAATCGACAAGGCCAAGAACTCCGTCGCGTTCACGTTCTTCGTCGACAGCGGCCGCCGCGTCTACGTGCGCAAGATCAACATCAGCGGCAACCCCAAGACGCGCGACGAGGTGATTCGGCGCGAGATGCGCCAGCTCGAGAGCGCCTGGTACGACGGCACGCGCATCGAGCGTTCCAAGGTCCGCGTGCGCCGCCTGGGCTACTTCGAGGACGGCAGCGTCAACATCGAGACGCCGCCCGTGCCGGGCACCAACGACCAGGTCGACATCGAGCTCACGGTCGGCGA
>CAZIZD010000398.1:0-4215 GCA_964543615.1 uncultured Alcaligenaceae bacterium
GCGGCGCGTTCGACGGGCTCGAGAAGATCATCCGCCAGCGCACCGCCAAGACTGGCATCGGCTTCGGCGCCGAGGTCGCGAGCCCCGACGACCGCAAGAACATCACGATGCTCCTGCGCGCGAACGAGCCCGAGGATCTCATCAAGTTCGGGCTCATCCCCGAGTTCGTGGGCCGGCTGCCGGTGGCGGCCATGCTGGACGAACTCGACGAAGAACAGCTGATCCAGATCCTGGTCGAGCCCAAGATCGCCCTCCTCAAGCAGTACCAGAAGATGTTCCGCATGGAGCAGGTGGAGCTCGAGATCCGCGAGCCCGCGCTGCGCGCCATCGCCCGCAAGGCGCTCGCGCGCAAGACGGGCGCCCGGGGGCTGCGTTCGATCCTCGAACAGGTGTTGCTCGATGTCATGTACGACCTGCCATCACTCGCCAACCTGTCGCGCGTCGTGGTGGACGAGTCCACCATCACCAACGACGGCAAGCCGCTCCTCATGTTCGCGGACCCGCCGAAGATGGCGGCTGCCCACTCGTAACCTCCTGTTTCAAAGGGAAAGGGAAGGGGTAATCCGAGCGGCGGGTTGACACGCCGGGCGGACGCCCCCACTTTCCCTTCGCACACCTTCCTCCCGAAAGTTGCCCATGTCCCAGGAATCGAATCTCCCGACCGACACTTCCGCGCTTCCGCTGCTGCCGTTGCGGGACGTGGTGGTGTTTCCGCATATGGTCATCCCGCTGTTCGTCGGCCGGCCCAAGTCCATCAAGGCCCTCGACATGGCGATGGACGCGGGCAAGCACATCCTCCTCGTCGCACAGAAGCAGGCGGCCAAGGACGATCCCGGCGCCGGCGACCTCTACGAGATCGGCAGCATCGCGACGGTCCTGCAGATGCTGAAGCTGCCCGATGGCACGGTGAAGGTGCTGGTCGAAGGCACCCAGCGCGCGCAGCTCGCGAGCATCACCGATCGTGGCGATCACCTCGTGGCGCAGGCCGTGCCGCTGCCCGCGGACACCGGCAGCGCCAACGAGATCGAGGCGATGCGCCGCGCGCTCCTTGCGCAGTTCGACCAGTACGTGAAGCTCAACAAGAAGATCCCGCCCGAGATCCTCACGTCGATGTCCGGCATCGACGACGGTGGCCGTTTGGCCGATGCCATCGCGGCGCATCTTCCGCTCAAACTCGAGCAGAAGCAGCAGATCCTCGAGATGGGCGACGCCGGCAAGCGCCTGGAGCATCTCCTCGGTGTCATCGAGGGCGAGGTCGACATCCTCCAGGTCGAGAAGCGCATCCGCGGCCGCGTGAAGCGGCAGATGGAGAAGAGCCAGCGCGAGTATTACCTGAACGAGCAGGTCAAGGCCATCCAGAAGGAGCTGGGCGAGGGCGACGAGAACGCCGACCTCGAGGAGATGGAGAAGAAGATCAAGTCCGCGCGCATGTCGAAGGAGGCGGAAGCCAAGGCGATGAACGAGCTCAAGAAGCTCAAGATGATGTCGCCCATGTCCGCCGAGGCGACGGTCGTGCGCACGTTCATCGACACGCTCACGTCGCTGCCGTGGCGCAAGAAGAGCAAGATCAGCAAGGACCTGGCGCACGCGGTCAAGGTGCTCGACGCCGACCACTACGGCCTCGACAAGGTCAAGGAACGCATCATCGAGTACCTCGCGGTCCAGCAGCGCGTCGACCGCCTGAAGGGCCCGATCCTCTGCCTCGTGGGCCCGCCCGGCGTGGGCAAGACGTCGCTCGGCCAGTCGATCGCCAAGGCGACGGGCCGCAAGTTCATCCGCATGTCGCTGGGCGGCGTGCGCGACGAGGCCGAGATCCGCGGCCACCGCAGGACCTACATCGGCTCCATGCCGGGCAAGATCCTGCAGAACATGACCAAGGTCGGCGTGCGCAACCCGCTCTTCCTGCTCGACGAGGTCGACAAGATGGGGCAGGACTTCCGCGGCGATCCGTCCTCGGCGCTGCTCGAGGTCCTCGACCCGGCGCAGAACGACACGTTCGTCGATCACTACGTCGAGGTCGAGTACGACCTCTCGGACGTCATGTTCGTGGCCACGGCCAACAACATGAACATCCCGGCGCCGCTGCTCGACCGCATGGAAGTCATCCGTCTCTCCGGCTACACCGAGGACGAGAAGATCGCCATCGCCAAGCAGTACCTGTTGCCGAAGCAGATGAAGAACAACGGCATCAAGCAGGAGGAGCTGCACGTCTCCGACTCCGCGCTGCGCGACATCGTGCGCTACTACACGCGCGAGGCCGGCGTCCGCAGCCTCGAGCGGGACGTGAGCAAGATCTGCCGCAAGGTGGTGAAGGCGCTGCTCCTCAAGGAGAGCGAAGGCAAGGTGCGCAAGGCCAAGGGCCCGGTCGAGGTCACGACCAGGAACCTCGACAAGTACCTGGGCGTGCGCCGGTACACGTACGGCATCGCCGAGAAGAAGAACCAGGTGGGCCAGGTCACGGGCCTTGCGTGGACGGAAGTCGGCGGCGATCTCCTCACCATCGAAGCCGTCGCGCTTCCCGGCAAGGGCAAGACGACGTCCACCGGCAAGCTGGGCGACGTGATGAACGAGTCGATCGCGGCCGCGCTCTCGGTCGTGCGCCACCGCTCGCAGCAGCTCGGCATCGCGCAGGACTTCTATACCAAGACTGACCTGCACATCCACTTGCCCGAGGGTGCCACACCCAAGGACGGGCCGAGCGCGGGCGGGGCGATCGTCACCGCCATCGTGTCGATCCTCACCGGCATTCCCGTGCGCTGCGACGTTGCGATGACCGGCGAGATCACGCTGCGCGGCGAGGTGCTGCCCATCGGCGGCCTCAAGGAGAAGCTCCTGGCGGCGGGGCGCGGCGGCATCAAGACCGTGCTCATCCCGGAAGAGAACGTCAAGGATCTCGCCGAGATTCCCGACGAGATCAAGAACCGCCTCGACATCCATCCGGTGCGCTGGATCGAGCAGGTGCTCGAGCAGGCGCTCGAGCGCCAGCCCACGCCACTCTCCGACGACAAGCAGGCGGGGGAGAGCACGCCTCCGCCGGCACCCGCTGCAGACGACAAGACGCCCGTGCTCAAGCACTGAGGCACGCAACGTCGCGGTCCGCGTCGAGCACGGCGCGCGAGCAGGTTCCATGCCCGCGCGCCGTGTTGCTTTTTGGCGCGAGGCATGGCGCGCAGCATCAACGCTGATTCTTCAAACACCTCCACGCGCAACCTGCGACGGCACGCGAAACGCCGGAAAATTCGCGGCGCTTCCATGCGATTCTCGCCTCGCGAATTTCTTGACCGCGCAAATGCGCGGCGCTATAAAAGACTCGACGGCATCGGCGCTCGCCGCATCGCCAACGAAGCGCACTTCCTCCCGCACACACGAAGTCATAAGGGGTAGCTCGTGAACAAATCGGAACTCATCGACGCCATCGCGAAGCACGCGGACATCTCGAAGGCCGCGGCGGGACGCGCGCTCGATGCGACGGTCGACGCGATCCAGTCGTCGCTCAAGAAGGGGTCGATGGTGACGCTCGTCGGCTTCGGTTCGTTCTACGTCGGCAAGCGCAATGCGCGCGCGGGGCGCAACCCGCGCACGAACGAGCCGATCAAGATCGGCGCAGCCAAAGTCGCCAAGTTCCGCGCTGGCAAAGCGCTCAAGGATGCGCTAAACTAGCGGTCTTTTCCGCACCGGAAAAGACAGCGTCGGGCCCGCGAGCAACACCGCGGTCGTCACGCGAAGGGTGCTTAGCTCAGCTGGTAGAGCGTCGCCCTTACAAGGCGAATGTCGGGAGTTCGAGCCTCTCAGCACCCACCAGGTCGCTCGCGGTCTTCTCCGGTGAAAGCATCGCGCGGTGAACGCATCACGGAGTGGTAGTTCAGTTGGTTAGAATACCGGCCTGTCACGCCGGGGGTCGCGGGTTCGAGTCCCGTCCACTCCGCCAGACAAAGAAGGGCGCCTCGCGGGGCGCCCTTCGCTTTTCACGCGCCCTGGCGAACAACTCGCGCCAGCTTCAGTCAGGCTTAAGCAACGCATGTGTATAATTCCGCGAAAACAATCAGTTAACGCTCGCGCACAAGATGTGCGGGCGACACCTCAACAGGGGCGCGCCCGCATCGCCCCTTCGATTCGGTAGGAAGGTCCGCATGTTCGATCTCGTCGCCAAGCACAAGCGCATCGCGCAGGCGATCCTGTTCCTGATCATGGTGCCGTTCGCGTTCTTCGGCGTCG
>CAZIZD010000399.1:0-4208 GCA_964543615.1 uncultured Alcaligenaceae bacterium
GGTCCACGCGGGCGGGGCCGGGCGGTTGGCCGCGAGGAACTCCGGGCGCCATTCGTGTTGCGAGATGAAACCGCGGACGGCCGCCGCGAACCTGTCGCGGTCGGCGACCCGG
This sequence comes from uncultured Alcaligenaceae bacterium, assembly GCA_964543615.1. GTDB lineage: Bacteria > Pseudomonadota > Gammaproteobacteria > Burkholderiales > Casimicrobiaceae > VBCG01. Next base: position 113 of record CAZIZD010000399.1, read on the forward strand.
AGAACCCGCAGCAACTTGCCGTCCCAGAACGTCTCCACACCCGAGGCCGGGTCCAGCGTGGAGAGCCATCCGTCGAACGCGTTGCTCTCGGCGTCGAATGTCGGAAACGACTTCGCGGCGAAGCGGCTTGCGGCCGGCCGGTCGGCAAACTTCCGGGTGACGATGTAGTCGCTGTCGATCAATTCGCCGGTTCTCACGACGAAGCCGCGCGTCCAGTCCATGGGGCTCACGGGCTCGAACCCCGGGAGCTTGGGACGTACCACTTTCTCGTAGGCGCCGACGAAGAGGTAAGTCTGCGGCGGCGCGCTGGTCGGCGTGAAGTACACCCTGGCGTCGCGGCCCGTCTCGCGGACCTGGGCGAGCAGTTCGTAGGCGTTGGCGACTTCCTCGCGATCGTGACCCACGGTCACGCTGACGCCGGTTCGTTTCTGCCACGCGTCAGACGGGTCCTCCGCGATCAGCAGCAGCGCGATGTTGGAGGCGGCCGCCACGCATGCGGCGAGCAGCGGCCAGCGGATCCACGCGCTCGCTCGCGCCCATGCCGATACGATCGCGGGCAACGCGAAGATCGCCCCCATGAGCATGAACGGATAGAAATAGCGGACCTGGTTGCCGCCCGCCTGGATCACCACCCAGTACCAGAGTCCCAGCGCCCACGCGAGCGGCGCGCCGAGCGCGAGGCCCAGTGCCGTCGCGGTCGACAGGCGATCCTCGCGCAGCAGCGCCGGCACGCGATGGATGAACAAGGCGGCGACGACGACCATCCACAGGACGGCCGCTTCGCCGGACGCGTGATGGAAAAGGCCGATCGAGATGTCGGGTGCGACGTCGCGATAGAAGCCCAGCGCCTTCATCGCGTAGGCGAAGTTCGCGCGCGAGAAATAGGCGGACGCCATGCTCGCGCCCACGACCGCGAGGTACACCACGGCGAAGCGCACCATCCCGCCGATGACGTAGGGACGCAACGAACGCGCATCCGAACGCAAGGCGAGCCGCCACTGGAATGCCAGCGTGACGAGCCAAACGAGCCCGAGCACGCCCATCACCATCATGCCCGACTGCTTGACGAGGAAGGTGAACGCGGCGAGGCACGCCGCGAGAAGCAGCCAGCGCTGCGAGCGCGTGGCTACGCTGCGCACCATCGCCGCGCCCGCAAGCGCCGCGATGCCGGCCTGGAAGTTGTCGACCATGCCCCAGCCGTTGTTCACCCACCGCGTGTCGTTCCAGTCGAGCCAGTAGAACATCGGCAGCGACGAAAGCAGCAGGGCGTAGCCCGCCACCTGCCAGGGATGACGCCTTGCGCTGTCGCGTCCCGCGCCGACGTACACGGCGAGCACCGTGCACAGGATGGGCAGGAACACCGAACGGAAGTGATAACCGTGGAACTCGCCCGCCATCCCGAACGGATACGACACGAGGATCGTGCCGGGTGGGCGCACGGAGGGAAACAGGTTGAGCGGGTTGAACAGGCGTCCCTGCTCCACCGCGCTCCAGAAGGACGCCGCCTTCCAGAGATAGGAGAGTCCGTCGCCCCATGGCGGCTGCACGCTCGCGAGCGCGTGCTGCCACAGGGTGACGGCGAGAAAGGTCACCCACGCGATCACCAGCACATGCGGCACCAGCGTTCGGGCGCGCACGTCGTGGGTCGATGCGGCGTCGGCGATCTTCAATCCGCCATTCTATAGCTTCCATGAATGCGGCTCGTCCGGGAGGGATGGTTCCGCTTCGACACCAGGACGTTCGACCGCGCGCCCTGGCAGGAACCCGGGCCCGTCCGGCGATCCGCGGCCCGGGCAGTCGGTTCGCGGGCGCGTGTGGCCTACACTTTGACGCCGCATCATCGCGGCCATTGGCAAACGCCCCGTTTACTGGCACCCTTCGCTGCCGGATCGCGTGCCGCATTCCATGCGCGCCGCCGCGAGCCGCCGTCACCGTCGAACCGTCAAGGGGTACCACATGTCGCTGCAAGTCGAGATCGGTAAGCTATCGGGCCGATGGGCGAGGCTCGTCGCCGCCACGGCCGTTTCAATCGGTTTGTGCCATGCACCCGGCGCGCTGGCCCAGCCGGTACAGATGTCCGACCAGGCCGCCGCGCAGATCTCGGCGCTCCTCGCCGAGAAGGAATCGCGCAACAAGGCCCAGCAGAAGATCGACTCGCAGCTCCTTTACGCCTCGCGCATGGCGCGCGGACTCAACGTGGCCCCCGGGGTGGCGACCCTCGAAGTGGACATCCCGGTCGACCACAAGGGCATGGCCGTCGTCGACATTCGCGCCAAGGTGGGCGTGGGCGTCGAGAAGATGGTGCGCGACCTGGGCGGTTACGTGCAGCGCACGTATGCCTTCGGCGACTCGATCGAGGCGCGCGTACCGCTCGCCGTGCTCGAGACGATCGCGGCAAGCGACGCCGTGCGGTTCATCGCGCCCAAGGCGGAAGGGATGCTGGAGAGCGCGGGCCGGCCGATCGGCGCCGGCGACAAGATGGAGCAGCCGGGCATGACGCCGCGGCTCGCGCGGTTCAAGGACACCGTCAAGCGCGCCGTCGACGCGGCGAACCTGAGGGGCAAGAACACAGGCGTCATCGTGAACTCGGGCTCGGTGACGTCCGAAGGCGATGCGACCCATCGCGCCGCCGACGTGCGCAGCACCCTGGGCAACAACGGCGCCGGCATGTGCATCGGCGTGCTGTCGGACAGCTACAGCGCGACCCCCGGCGCGGTGGCCGCGGATATCGCGAGCGGCAACCTCCCCGGCGTGGGTACGCCGTTCCCCTTCTCGAAGCCCGTGGCGTACGCAGGTTCCGGCGATGCCGCCGGTGCCGACGAGGGACGCGCGATGCTGCAGATCGTCCACGATCTCGCTCCCGGCGCCCGGCTGTACTTCGCCACGGCCTTCAACGGGCTCCTCGACTTCGCCAACAACATCCGCGCGCTGCGCGGCATCTCGGCGACGCCCGGCCCGTTCGGCAACGTCTGGCCCAAGTGCGACATCGTCGTCGACGACGTGTTCTACTTCGTCGAGTCCGGCCTGCACGACGGCCAGCCCGCCCCCTCCAACTTCAACATCGCGCAGGTCACGCAGGCCGTGCAGGACGTCGTGACCGACGGCGCGATGTACTTCTCCTCGGCGGGCAACTCGGGCAACACGACGCAGGTGCGGCCCTCGACCGGCAGCAACACCGCAGGCGCCTGGGAGGGCGACTACGTCGGCGCAGCGCCGCCGGCGCCGCTCGCGGCCTACGCGGATGCGCTCGTGTGGAGCGGTGCGGACGTCGGCAACACCATCGTGGCATCGGGCAACACAATCGTCCTGCACTGGTCCGATCCCGTAGGCGCTTCGACCAACGACTACGACCTGTGCCGCCTCAACTCGACGCTGACGACGGTCGTCACCTGCTCCACCAACATCCAGAACGGGACGCAGGACCCGGTCGAGCTCGTCACCACAGCGAGCAATACGCGACTCGTCGTCGTACGCAAGGCGGGCGCCCAGCCGCGCTTCATGAGCCTCACCACCAACCGCGGTCGCCTGCAGTACGCCACTGCCGGCCAGACGCGCGGCCACGGCGCCGCACCCCTTGGCATGGGCGTCGCCGCGACGCCGGCGGCCGCGACGTTCGGCGCGCCGACGCCGAACGGTCCCTTCCCCAGCCCGTTCATCTCGACCAACCAGATCGAGTACTTCAGCTCGGACGGCCCGCGCCGTTCGTTCTTCAATGCGGACGGAACGGCCATCACGCCGGGCAACTTCCTGGCAGGCACGGGTGGCGGCATCGTGCGCCAGAAGCCCGACATGACCGCGGCCGACGGTGTGGTCACGACGCTACCCCCGGCGAGCGGGCTCAACCCGTTCTATGGCACGTCCGCGGCGGCTCCGCACGCGGGCGCGATTGCGGCGCTGATCAAGCAGGGCCTGCCCAACGCGGCGCCCGCGACGGTCACCAACGTGATGAAGAGCACCGCGCTCGACATCATGGCGCCGGGCATCGACAAGGACAGCGGCGTCGGCATCGTGCAGGCGTTGCAGGCCGTGCAGGCTTCCGGTGGATCGCTGGGCGCCCTCGTGCGTCCGACGGCGGTGACCGTCGTGCCCTTGGGCG
>CAZIZD010000400.1:0-4201 GCA_964543615.1 uncultured Alcaligenaceae bacterium
CGTGTCCAGGATGCCGACCACCAGCGTGTAGCCGTCGGGCGCGGACTTGGCCACGACGTCGGTGCCGATGATGCCGTTGGCGCCTGCGCGGTTCTCGACCACCACCGACTGGCCGATGTTCTCGGCGAGCTTCTGCGAGACCACGCGCGCGATCTTGTCCGACGTGCCCCCCGCGGGGAACACGACCATTACCTTGATCGGCTTGGTGGGGAAGGACTGCGCGAAGGCGGGCGCTGCCGGCGAGGCAACACCGAGGGAGACGGCGAGCGCGAGGGCAAGCTGCAGGAGACGTTTCATCGTGGCCTTCAGAAATCGGGGACGCGCGCCCGCGCCGCTCGTCCCCTTCCGATGCGGTTACAGGCGGGCGGTGGTGTCGAATTCCTGTCCGAGATGGTACTTGCCGATGGTGGCGGCGGACTTGTCGATGTTCTCGTGCAGCGTCTGCACCCGCAGATCGCGGAACATGCGCGCGAGCGGCGAGTCGGCGAAGAACGCGCTCGACCCCGCGATCTGCGCGGCCTTGTCCATGGTGACGACGGCGTTCTCGATCGCGCGATGCTTGGCGAGTGTCGAGTAGAGCTCGGCCTCGGCGATCTGCTTCTTCTGCCACATCGACGCGGCGCGATAGATGAGCCAGCGCGCGGACTCGATGCCGATGCGGATCTCGCCCATGCGCAGCTGTGCGTACGCGTCGCCCGCGGTGCCGCGCTTGGGGATGTAGTCCTTGAGGAAGTCGAACACGCCTTCCGCGGCGCCCAGGTACTGCGCGGCGAAGCTCAAGTGAAAGCGCGATTGCCAGCGGTCGCGCGGCAGGAAGCCCGGCGTGCCGAGGACGTTCTCGTCGCCGATGAAGACGTTGTCGAGGAGCAGCGTGGGGCTGTACGAGCCGCGCATGCCCATCGGGTTCCACGAGCCTTCCTCGAAGGTCACGCCCTTGACGCCCTGCGGGAACAGGAGCCCGATGTGGCCCTCGGGCATGGTCATGCCCTTGATGCCCGCGAACAGGATGTTGTAGTCGACCGCGTCGGCAAGCGTGGTGTAGTTCTTCTTGCCGTTGACGACGTAGCCGCCGTTGACGCGCTCCGCCGCGGTAATGAGGCTGTAGAGGCCGCGCGCCGTGCGGCCCGGCTCGCTGGCCGTCGCGTTGAGCATCGCGCCGCGCGAGATCACCGCGCCGATGATCCGCTCGTGCTGCTCCTTGGTGCCTACCTGGTCGACGAGGTGCGAGCCGTGGCAGTGGATGTGGATGCAGTGCGACGTCGACAGGCAGTAGCGCGCCGTCTGCTCCACCGCGATGAGGTAGAGGAGGGGATCGTTGCCCATGCAGCCGCTTCCCAGGCCGCCGCGCTCTTCCGAGACGGTGAGGCCCATGAGCCCGGCCTCGAAGAAGTCGCGCATGTTCTCGCGGGGCGTGGCTGCCTGCGTGTCGTAGGTGGCGGCGCGCTTGGCGAACTTCTCCTTGCCGAGGGCGCCGACCTTCTCATAGACCTCCCGTTGCCGGGGGGTGAGCTCGAAATCCATCATGGCTTGTTCTGGTGAAGTAAGGGCTTTGTGCGTGGACGGTAGAAGACGCGCGACGTGGCGCCTTCGTTGGGAGGTCAATTGTCCGGACAACTGGACGACCTGTCAAACAATTCCTGGAGCGCGGGGCTGGCGGCCCACGCCCGTCACTCGAGCTTGGCGCCCGATTCCTTGGCCACCCGGGCCCAGCGCACCATCTCTGTCTTGATGAGCTGGTCGGCCTCCTCCGGCGTGCTCCAGCGCGCGTTGAGGCCCTGCGCCGCGAGCTTCTCGCGCATCTCGGGCGCGCGCATGATGGCGACCACCTCGCGATTCATGCGATCGACGATGGGACGCGGCGTGCCGGCGGGTGCGACGAGGGCGAACCACGGGCTCGCGGTGAGCGAGGGCATGCCCACCTCGGCGAACGTGGGCACGTCCGGAAGCACGGGGGAGCGCTGGGGGTCGGCGACGACGAGTGCGCGCGCGCGGCCGGCCTTCACGAACGAGACCATGGCAGGAAGGTTGTCGAGGTCCGACTGCACGGTGCCCGCCACGAGGTCGGTCACCGCGGGCGCGCTGCCCTTGTAAGGCACGTTGACGAGATCGATGCCGGCCTCCTTCTTCATCTGCTCGATGAGAAGATGATGGAGGCTGCCGAGGCTCGCGAGCGCGATGGAGATCTTGCCGGGCCGCGCCTTGGCGAGCGCTACGAATTCCTGGAACGTCTTGGCGGGCAGGTCCGGATGCACCGCGAGGGCGATGGTCACGTCGCCGACGATCGCGACCGACGCAAAGTCACGCGACGGATCGTAGTTGAGGTTGGGATAGAGAGTGAGCCCCGAGGCGAGCGCGCCCGAGTTGCCGAGCAGGAACGTGTAGCCGTCGGGCGCCGACTTCGCGACGTGCTCGGTGCCGATCACGCCTCCGGCGCCTGTGCGATTCTCGACGATCACCGCCTGCCCGAGCGACTCGCCCAGTTTCTGCGCGATCACGCGCGCGAGGATGTCGGTGGTGCCGCCGGCCGGGAAGGCCGAGACGATGCGGATGGGCTTCTGCGCGGGCCAGGCCTGCGACCAGCACGGCGCGGCGAGCGCCAGCGCAAGTGCCGCGACGGCGAGACGCATGGCGCGGGATGATGCGGACATCGAACTTCCTCCGGGAGTCTCTTCTTCAGTATGACCGCATGTCCGTACGAATGCCAGCCGGCGCACCCTTGGACGGCCTTCGCGCAACGCTAGCGCCCGACCTCGAGCCGCAGCTCGATCCCGTACGTGAAACGGTCCGCGGGCGAGATGGCCTGCGACACGTGCAGGACCTCGTCGCCGCGCCCCCGGTACGTGCGCATGATGGAGAGTCCGGGCGATCCGGCCGTGGCCTTGAGATGCTTGGCGACCGCGCGGTCGAGCGAGACCGCGCTGATCTCCTGCTGTACCGAGGTGACCTTCTGCCCGTACTTCTTCTCGATGAGCGAGAACACGGGCACCTTCGCGGTGTCCACCTGGCTCACGATGCCCTTGAACGCGCTCTGGATGTAGATGTGCGACAGCGAAATGGGCACCGCCTTGTTGCCGGTGACGTGGGTGCGCAGGACGTCGACGCGCTGCCAGATCTCGTCGCCGGGAAAGCTCGGCAGCGGGATGAGCGCCTGCTCCTTGCGCTCCACCGCCTTGTAGATGACCTTGGGCTCGGTAGCCTCCACGTGGCGCCACATGTCGAGGATGGAGTTGAGCGCGATCACGTAGCGGCCGGAAATTTCCGAGCGCTGCACGCGCGTGCCGATACCCTGGTGGCGGCTGACGAGGCCCAGGTCGCGCAGCTTGCGCAGCGCTTCGCGCACGGTATGGCGGCTCACGCCGAAGCGCTGGCACAGCTCGGTCTCGGTGGGCAGCAGGCTGCCCACGCCGTACTCGCCCGCGGTGATCGACTTGGACAGGAGCTGCGCGACCGCGAGATAGCGCGGCTGCGCGTTCTCGAAGGGATCGTTCAGCGAAGTGGTCTCGCGAGTAGCCATGGCGCGCCTTTCAGCGGTGAGCGGCACGAGGAGGGCGGCGTCGATGGGTCGCTTCAGCGGCCGCTCGCGTCGCGCGACGGAAGATACCGCATCCGGCCACGGACTGGATGTTCATCCTTTGATGGAAGGCAATGCCGCGCCCGGCAGGAGGCGGGCACGGCCCGCATCGAGCACCCGCTGGCCGTGTTCCACCGCCCAGGTCCTGAAGGCGATGGCGCCGGCCTCGCGCCAGAGCTCGATGCGCAGCGTCTCCCCGGGGAACGCGACGCCGGTGAAGCGCGCCTCGAACTGCGCGAGGCGTGACGGGTCCCCATCGGCCATGCATGCCACGACCGCGGACGCCGCGATGCCGAGCGAGCACACGCCGTGAAGGATCGGGCGGTCGTAGCCCGCGCGGCGCGCGGCCGCGACGTCGAGGTGGATGGGATTGTCGTCGCCGCCCAATGCGAACAGCGCGGCCGTCTCGGGCCGTGTGGCCACGTCGTGCACGGCGTCGGGCGCGCGGTCCGGCACCGCCAGGGACGCATCCGGCGCCTCGCCCGCATCGCCGCATCCGCCGTCGCTGCGGCAAAGCGTGAGCGCGTCCACCGTCGCGAGCGGCGCGGACGTCGTGCGATCGAGGATCTTGCGCCGCACGGCGACGAGCGCGCCGCGGCCGGCTCCCTTGTCGGCGATACCCGTGACGCG
>CAZIZD010000401.1:0-4149 GCA_964543615.1 uncultured Alcaligenaceae bacterium
GACCAGCGCGTCGACCGGCCGGTGAGCCTGTATGCCGCCACCAAGTGCGCCAACGAGCTGATGGCGCACAGCTACGCGCATCTCTTCGGCCTCCCCGCGACAGGCCTGCGCTTCTTCACCGTGTACGGGCCGTGGGGGCGGCCCGACCAGGCGCCGATGCTGTTCGCGCGCGCGATTCTCGCGGGGGAGCCGATCGCGCTCTTCAACGAAGGCCGCATGGAGCGCGACTTCACCTACGTCGACGACATCGTGGAAGGGCTGGTGCGGACGCTCGTGCTGCCGCCGCAAGGCGCGCCACCGGCCGCGATCTACAACATCGGCAACAACGAGGCGGTCCCGCTCCTTTCGTTCGTCGAGACCCTTTCGCAACTGCTCGGGCGCGAGGCGATCGTCGACCCGAGGCCGATGCAGCCCGGGGACATGCGGGTGACGTACGCCTCGATCGAGCGCCTGCGCGCATTGACCGGATTCGCGCCGCGAACGCCACTCGCCGAGGGGCTCGCGCGATTCGTGCAGTGGTATCGGGCGCACTGCGCGCCCGGGGGCACGATGGTAAAATGACAATCCGTCAACGCCGCGCGATCCTCCCATGATCCTCGTCACCGGCGGCGCCGGCTTCATCGGCGCCAACTTCGTGCTGGACTGGCTTGCCGCTGGCGGCGAACCGGTCGTCAATCTCGACAAGCTCACCTACGCCGGCAACCTGGGCAACCTGCGCTCGCTCGCGGACGACGACCGGCACGTGTTCGTGCGCGGCGACATCGGCAATGCGGAACAGGTGGGCGCCTTGCTGCGCGAGCATCGTCCGCGCGCGATCGTCAACTTCGCGGCCGAGTCGCACGTCGACCGCTCCATCCACGGACCGGCCGCGTTCATCGAGACCAACATCGTCGGCACGTTCACGCTGCTCGAGTCGACCCGTGCGTGGTGGTCCGCGCTTCCTGCGGCCGAGCGCGACGCATTCCGCTTCGTGCATGTGTCCACCGACGAGGTCTACGGATCGCTGGGCGCCGACGATCCCGCCTTCAGCGAGACCACGCAGTACGCGCCCAACAGCCCGTACTCCGCGTCCAAGGCCGGCTCCGATCACCTGGTGCGCGCCTACCATCACACGTACGGGCTGCCGACGCTCACCACCAACTGCTCGAACAACTACGGGCCCCGCCAGTTTCCCGAGAAGCTCATCCCGCTCATGATCGTCAACGCCATCGCGGGCAAGCCGCTCCCCGTGTACGGCGACGGCAAGAACGTGCGCGACTGGCTGTACGTCGGGGATCATTGCTCGGCAATCCGAACCGTGCTCGAGCGGGGACGCGTGGGCGAGGTCTACAACGTCGGCGGCAACGCCGAGATGCGCAACGTCGACGTGGTGGGAACCATTTGCGCGATCCTCGCGCAGGAGCGCCCCGGCCGCGACTACGCCTCGCTCGTGACGTACGTCAAGGATCGCCCGGGCCACGACCGCCGCTACGCGATCGACCCAGCGAAGATCCGGGGGGAGCTCGGCTGGCAGCCGGCGGAGACGTTCGATTCGGGCCTGCGCCGCACGATCCGCTGGTATCTGGACAACGCGGAATGGCTCGCCAGCGTGGCGAGCAAGGACTACCAGAAGTGGATCGACCTCCATTACCGCGCGGCGGCCACGGCATGAAGCGCAAGGGCATCATCCTCGCCGGAGGATCGGGTACGCGGCTGTATCCCGTGACGCACGTGGTGAGCAAGCAGCTCCTGCCCGTGTACGACAAGCCGATGATCTACTACCCGCTGTCGACGCTCATGCTGGCGGGCATCCGCGACATACTGCTCATCTCGACACCCGAGGATACGCCGCGCTTCTCGCAGCTACTTGGCGACGGCGAGCGCTGGGGCATCCGCATCAGCTACGCGGTGCAGCCGAAGCCCGAAGGTCTCGCGCAGGCCTTCATCATCGGCCGCGATTTCGTCGGCCGCGATCCCAGCGCACTCGTGCTCGGGGACAACATCTTCTACGGCCACGACCTGCACGAGCAGCTCACGCGCGCCAACGCGCGCGACGACGGCGCGACGGTGTTTGCGTATCCCGTGGCCGATCCCGAGCGTTACGGCGTGGCGGAGCTCGACGCGCAGGGCCGCGTCCTCTCGCTGGAGGAAAAGCCCGCGCAACCCAAGTCGCGCTATGCCGTCACGGGGCTCTACTTCTTCGACAACCGTGTCGTCGACATCGCACGCGACTTGAAGCCCTCCGCGCGAGGCGAGCTCGAGATCACCGACGTCAATCGCGCCTACCTCGCCGCGGGCGCCCTCTCCTGCGAGGTATTCGGGCGCGGGATGGCGTGGCTCGACACCGGCACGTACGAGTCGCTCCTCGACGCTGCGCAGTACATCGCAACGATCGAGAAGCGCCAGGGCCTCAAGATCGCCTGCCCGGAAGAGATCGCGTGGCGCCTCCGCTACATCGACGACGGCGCGTTCGAGGCGCTCGGCAGGTCGCTCGCCAAGAGCGGCTACGGCCAGTACCTCCTCGCGCTGTTGCGCGACGGGCACGTCCACTAGCCCTTCCGAAAGTCGCGCACATGCACGTCGAGCGGCTCGCGCTTCCCGAGGTCGTCCTGATCGAGCCCAAGGTGTTCGGCGACGATCGCGGATTCTTCTACGAGAGCTGGAACGCCCGCGCTTTCGCGCAGGCGGGGATCGACGCCACCTTCGTGCAGGACAATCACTCGCGCTCGCGCCGCGGCGTGTTGCGCGGTCTCCATTATCAGATCCAGCATCCGCAGGGAAAGCTCGTGCGCGCGACCGTCGGCGAGGTCTACGACGTCGCGGTGGACCTGCGCCGCAGCTCGCCCAATTTCGGGCGCGCGGTCGGCGTCACGCTGTCCGCCGAGAACAAGCGCATGCTGTGGATCCCGCCCGGCTTCGCGCACGGATTCGTCGTAGTGTCCGAGGTGGCCGAGTTCCTCTACAAGACCACCGACTTCTGGCATCCCGAGCACGAGCGCACGCTCCTGTGGAACGACCCCGCGCTCGCGATCGCATGGCCGCTCGACGGACCGCCTGCGCTCGCGGCCAAGGACGCTGCCGGGCTTCCGCTCGCGTCCGCGCAGACGTATCCCTGATCGCGCGAGCGAACACCATGCGCATCCTCGTCACAGGGGCGGGCGGACAGGTCGGAGGTGAGCTCGCGAAGCTCCTGCCCGCGCAGGGCGACGTCGTCGCTTTGGATCGCGCGGCGCTCGACCTCGGCGATCCGGATGCCATCGCATCCGTCATGCGCACGGTCCGGCCCGTGATCGTGATCAACGCCGGGGCGTACACCGCGGTCGACTTGGCCGAGCGCGAGCGCGATCGCGCGTTCGCCGTCAACGCGCGCGCGCCCCAGGTGCTCGCCGAGGAAGCCAAGCGCGCGGGCGCCGTGCTCGTGCACTACTCGACCGACTACGTGTTCGACGGGCGCGCTTCCGCGCCCTATGAAGAGGATGCCCCGACGGGACCGCTCAACGTCTACGGCGAGAGCAAGCTCGCCGGCGAGCAGGCGATCGCCGCCACGGGTGCCGCGGCGCTGGTGCTCCGAACGAGCTGGGTCTACGGGCTCACGGGCAAGAACTTCCTGCTCACGATCCGGCGGCTCGCGCGCGAGCGGGACGAGCTTCGCATCGTCGCCGATCAGATGGGCACGCCCAACTGGTCGCGTGCGCTTGCCGAAGCGACGGCACGCCTCGTCGCCCTCGGGCATGCCGCGCTCGCCGAGCGCGCGGGCCTATATCACTTCACGTCCACCGGCTTCACGTCGTGGTGCGGATTCGCGCGGGCCATCGTCGGTGACGCCGCCAAACCCTTGGTGACCCCGATCGCGACCTCGGACTATCCAACGCCTGCGCGGCGTCCTGCGTACGGCGTGCTGGCCACGTCGAAGTTCGAGCGCGCCTTCGGATTCGCGCTTCCCGCCTGGCAGGACGCGCTCGCCGCCTGTCTGCGCGACGAGCCAACGGCACGCACGCACTGAACCTTGACGTCGAAGCGCGACTCCAACCGCACCAACTCCGAGGTCCTCCCGTGAATCGACATTACCGCCTTGCATTGGCCGCGTCCGTCCTCACCCTCGCGGCGGGCGCCGCGCACGCCGTGACGGAGACCGCGTTGCCGGTGGAGCGCGCGACCTCGGCGCCGCCG
>CAZIZD010000402.1:0-4146 GCA_964543615.1 uncultured Alcaligenaceae bacterium
GGGCACCTATGGCTTCACCCGCAACAAGCGCGAAGGCGACGATGTCGAGGCGATCAACAAGCTGTTCGCGCCGGAATTCCGCAACCGCCTCGACGCCACCATCTCCTTCGGCTCGCTCGACCACGAGATCATCCTGCGCGTGGTCGACAAGTTCCTGCTCGAGCTCGAGAACCAGCTGCACGAGAAGAAGGTCGACGCTTCGTTCACGCCTGCGCTCAAGGACCATCTCGCGAAGAAGGGCTTCGATCCGCAGATGGGCGCCCGTCCGATGTCGCGACTCATCCAGGACACGATCCGCAAGGCGCTGGCCGAAGAGCTCCTGTTCGGCCATCTCGTCAACGGCGGCAAGGTGACGATCGACATGGGCGAGGACGAGAAGGTGAAGCTCATCTTCGAGGAGGCGCCCAAGAAGGAAGAGCCCGAGCCGGTCGCCTGAGCGCGGAGGTTCCAACGAAAGCGGCGCCTCCGGGCGCCGTTTTCACTGGGTCAACACAACCGGGTGAACCACAATGATCGCAGGCGCTCACGCGCCCCAACCGGAGGAGGTCCCATGAAGAGCAATCCCGTCGTCTGGTTCGAGATCTACGTGCAGGACATGCCCCGCAGCAAGACGTTTTACGAGACGGTCCTGGGCGGCACGCTCACGAAGCTCGACAGCCCCGACCCCGAGCTCGAGATGTGGGCGTTCCCCATGGAGCAGAGCGCGTCCGGGGCGGGCGGGGCGCTGTGCAAGATGCAGGGCGTGCCGACGGGCGCCAACAGCACGATGGTCTATTTCGGCTGCGACGACTGCGCGGTCGAGGCGGGGCGCGTGGTCAAGGCGGGCGGACAGGTGATGAAGGAGAAGTTCTCCATTGGCCCCTACGGCTTCATCGCGATCGCCGGCGACCCCGAGGGCAACGTGTTCGGGCTGCACTCGATGAAGTAGGGCGGGCTCGAGCCCGCCGGGTTGCCGCGATGACGCAGGCGCGCTCGAGCCCGCCGGGTTGTCGTGGTCGGGCTGAGGCCCGACCTTACGGCCCGGCTTACGAGGCGCCTGAGGTCTTGCGCCTCAGCTCAGCATGTCCGCCCAGATGTTCTTCGCCCAGGAGAACGCGTACTCGCCTTCGAGCGCGCTAGGCGCGGGCGAGAGTCCACCCGAGCCCGGCACCGTCGCGAAGGTCTTCTTTTCCCTGTCGTACTGGTGCACGGAGCAGACGTGCACGACGTCCTTGTCGGTGATGAAGCTGTAGCAGGTGTTGTTGATCACGGGGGCGGCATTGGGCGCGCGTCCCGCGAACGCATCGAGGATTGCGGCCGCGGCCACCTTCGCGTGCTGGTTGGCCATGTGACCGGACTTGGGCATGAGCGGGGCAATCTGGATCGCGTCGCCCAGGACGTGGATCTTCGGCACCTTGATCGACTCGAAGGTGAGGAAGTCGACCTCGCACCACCGGTTGTTCGCGGTGATCACGCCCGCCTGCGCGGCGATGGCGCCTGCGCGCTGCGGCGGAATCACGTTCAGCACGTCCGCCTTCACGTCGTCGGCGGTCTCGAACTTGAGCGTCATCGCGCGCGAATCCACGCCCGTGAGGACGTAGTTGGGGCGGTACTCGACGATGCCCTTGTAGTCCTCGTTCCAGGCCTTCATGAAGAGACCCTTCTTCGAGACGACGTCCTCGTTGCCGTCGAGGATCAGCACCTTGCTGCGCGGCTTCGCGCGCTTGAAGTACCACGCGACCTGGCACGCACGCTCGTACGGCCCGGGCGGGCAGCGATACGGCGCGCGCGGGATCGAGATCGCGAACACGCCGCCGTCGGGCATCGCCTCGAGCTGCTTGCGCAACGCGACCGTCTGCGGCCCCGCCTTCCACGCGTGCAGGATCTTCGTTTGCGCGTCCGGCCCGAGTCCCGGCACCTGGTCGTAGAGGAATTCGACGCCCGGCGACAGCACGAGCCGGTCGTAGGGCAGGTCCACCTGGTTGCTGATCCGCACGGTCTGGCGCACCGGATCGACGGCTTGCGCCGTGTCGAAGCGTACCTTGATGCCTCGCTTCACGAGCCCGTCGTAGCTCACGGTGAGATCGGCGAGCCCTTTGCTGCCGCCTAGCACGAGGTTCGACAGCGGGCACGAGATGAACGACGGGTCCGCCTCGACGAGCGTGATGTCGAGCGTCCCGTTGCTCCAGAGGTCGAGATACTTGGCCACCGTGGCGCCGCCATAGCCGCCTCCCACCACCACCACCTTGGGCCCGGAGCGAGAGGGAGACATCGCGCATCCGGCAAGCGGGCCGCTCACGAGGCCGGCCGCGCCCACGGCCTTCAAGAAATCGCGTCGTTGCATCGTCATGGCGTTGCCCTTCACTTCTGCGCGGCGAAGAACGCCGCCGCAAGGTCGATCTGCTCGTCGGTGTAGCCCTTCGCGAGCTGGGTCATGATCGTCGAGGGCGTGCGGCCCGCCTTGTAGTCCTGCATCTTGCGCACGATGACCTCCCTGGGCTGCCCCGCCAGTGAGGGGACTACACCCTGGCTCTTGCCGTTGGTGCCGTGGCAATTTGCGCAGTTGGCCGCGATGTTGCGGCCAAGGTTGGGATCGGCGGGCTGCTGGGCGAGGGCGCCGGCTGCAAAGCAGGCGAGCGCGAGGATCGGTATCGAGCGGGGGTGCACGGTGTCTCCTCCGTAGGCTGGACCCGGCCATTATCCGGACTTGCCCGGGCGGCGGAAGTGCATGAAAGCTATTTTCGTATAACGGAAATGCCCCATGGCGGGGCGGAGCGCCTTGTCGACCCTCGCGGCGGCAATGGATTCAACGGGTTGTGAGGGATCGCGCTGGAAAAGTAACAGATATCTTATATAAGACATGCATGCTTTGCAGCGCCAAAGCGGCCAAAATCGACCACCACATTTTCGCATCGTGGAATGTCTTTTTAACTAGCTGATTTATAGTAAAAAAAATCGTATTGCATTGCGCAAGAAACCCTTGCGCGACCTACTTTCGCTTGCTAAGGTCGCGCTGTCACGAGACGCGCGCCGCATCGCTCACTCGATGCGACGCCGCAGCGGATAGCGCGGGAGCCGTACACCAGTCCCTGCGCCCGCGGGCCGCCCGGGCCATCCCCCGCGAAGGCGCCACGTGCGAACTACCTGTCGTGCCGGGACGTACCGCCCCGGCGAAGCCAACCGAAAACGGAGTACTGCAATGAACTACGATCTCGAAGCAGCGCGGCTCAAGAAGGACTGGGCGGAGAATCCGCGGTGGAAGGGCATCAAGCGGGGCTACACGGCCGAGGACGTCGTGCGGCTGCGCGGCTCGATCCCCATCGAGCACACGCTCGCGCGGCGCGGCGCGGAGAAGCTCTGGAAGCTCGTCAACGAGGAGCCCTTCGTCAACACGCTCGGCGCGATGAGCGGCAACCAGGCGATGCAGCAGGTCAAGGCCGGCCTCAAGGCCATCTACCTGTCGGGATGGCAGGTCGCCGCCGATGCGAACGTCGCGGGCGAGATGTACCCGGACCAGTCGCTCTATCCCGTCAACTCGGTACCGAGCGTGGTCAAGCGCATCAACAATGCGTTCATGCGCGCCGACCAGATCCAGCACATGGAAGGCACCGGCGGCATCGACTTCTTCGCGCCGATCGTCGCCGATGCCGAGGCCGGATTCGGAGGCGTGCTCAACGCGTTCGAGCTCATGAAGGCGATGATCGAGGCGGGCGCCGCGGGCGTTCACTTCGAGGACCAGCTCGCGTCCGTCAAGAAGTGCGGCCACATGGGCGGCAAGGTGCTCGTGCCCACGCGCGAGGCCGTCGACAAGCTCATCGCGGCGCGCCTCGCGGCCGACTGCATGGGCGTGCCCACGATCATCCTCGCCCGCACCGATGCCGAAGCGGCCGACCTCGTCACGTCCGACATCGACGACAACGACAAGCCCTTCCTGACGGGCGAGCGCACGATCGAAGGCTTCTACAAGACGCGCAACGGACTCGACCAGGCGGTCTCGCGCGGGCTCGCCTACGCCGCGTATGCCGACATGGTGTGGTGCGAGACGGGCAAGCCCGACCTCGAGTTCGCGCGCCAGTTCGCGGAAGCCATTCAAGCCAAGTACCCGGGCAAGCTGCTCGCGTACAACTGCTCGCCGTCGTTCAACTGGAAGAAGAACCTCGACGACGC
>CAZIZD010000403.1:0-4145 GCA_964543615.1 uncultured Alcaligenaceae bacterium
ACACTGCGGCCTCGTACACGTTCATCTGCTCCGCGGCTCGCGACAGCGCACCCGAGAGGCTGCCGGGCGTCTCCGCGATCGAGACGGCCATCTGCGTTGCCTTGTTGACCGAATCCTTGAGGAGATAGTCGAGCGTCTTCTGCCCGAGTGCCAAGCCCCCCTCGAGCGCGCGGTCGACCCGCACATCGAACCAGCTCTCGATGCTGCGCCCGATGAACTGCACGGACACCGCGTAGACGAGGGCGCCGGGCAGGATCGCCACCAGCGCAAAGAGGAGCACGAGACGCAGCGCGAGACGCGAGCCGAACACGCCGGACTTCAAGTTGCGCCGCAGCTGCCAGAGCTGCCAGCCGACGACGAGCATGAGGAGCGTCACGAGGACGCCGTTCAGCACGAGGAGGTTGTCGTACCCCTGCGCGAAGAGCGCGGTGTTCGAGGTCGCGGTGGCGAGCAGGAAGAGCGCGATGGCGGACAGCGACGCCGAGGCGATGAGCAGCCAGCGCAGCCAGCGGGGACCGGGAGGCGCTCTCATGGCATTCGCGCCGCGTGTGCGCGCTGGGGGGATCGTCATGGCGCGAGGAAGGTCCACCGGTACCAGTCCGAGGACAGCGTCCACTCGCGCGAGGCGAGCGCGTTGACCTGGAAAGGCTTCGGCAACTGGTTGACGTCGAGGCGCAGGCGGATCGCGGCGTCGTAGCGCGTGGCCTTCGACAGCGACGTCGCCTGCCCGACGGGTCGCGAGGTCACGCGCCCGATGTAGCGCTCGACCTCCTCCAGCGCGTTGAAGCTCTGCGTGAGCAGGCCGCTGCGCACGACGTACTGCTGCGTGAGCGCGTTGTACGACACCCGTGACGTGAAGGCAGCCTGCACGACCTTCTCGTCCAGCCAGTACCAGCGGCTGCGCGTGAGCTCGAACTCCAGGACGAAGTAGAGGGGGATGCCCTTCTGGAGCGCCTCCTCGAGCGTGGAGTTGAACGCGAGGTTGAAGTCGGCGTTGAGCAGCAGCTCGCCTTCGTCGATGCGGACTTCGGCCGACCGGACCGCGACCGTGTCGGCGCGCGCCAGCCCCGCAAGCGCCAGCGCGAGCAGGAAACCGACGACGACACGGAAGAGGGAGGAGGACGGCATGGCTGCGCCGGTAAGTCCGCGAGAGGTCCGCGATTGGGTCGCATCCGCCGTGCGCCCCGCTGTGCTGCCAACCGGGACGCTAGGTCTTGCGAAGGCGCGCGTAGAAGAAGCCGTCCTGATTGTGGCTTGCCGCGTTCCCGGAAGGCAATAGCTGGCCGCCGATTGCCGGTGCCTCGGGCGGAAACATGATGGATTCACGCAACGCGTCGGGGTGTGCTTGCAGGAACGCGTTGATTTGCTGCTCGTTTTCGGCGTCGAAAACGGAGCAGGTGACATAGAGCAGGACGCCGCCCGGGGCCACGAGAGGCCACAGCGCCCCCAGGAGACGGCGCTGCTGCTCGGCAAACGATGCGATGTCCGAGCGTCGCCGCAGCCACTTGCTGTCGGGGTGCCGGCGCACGATGCCGGACGCGGTGCAGGGAACGTCGGCGAGGATCCGGTCGAACGGGCGGCCATCCCACCAGGTGGCCGGCGCGCCCGCGTCCGCGACGACCACCTCGATGCGGCGATCGCCCAGGCGCAGCCGGGCGACGTTCTCCTCGATCCGCGCCGCCCGCGCAGGGTCGGCATCGAGGGCGGTGAGGTCCACGTCGGCAAGCTCCGCGATGTGAGTCGTCTTGCCGCCAGGGGCGGCGCACGCATCCAGCACGCGCATGCCCTCGCGGGCATCGAGCAGCGGTGCCGCGAGCTGGGCCCCGGCATCCTGGACCGACAGCCAGCCGTCCGTGAATCCCGGAATTTCGGCCACCGGACGGGGCTCGGCCACGACGATTCCGGCGTTGCCCACGGGCCTCCCTTCCACCCCGTGCTCCCGCATGCGAGCAAGCGCTTGCTCACGTGATACGGCGCGCTGGTTCACGCGCAACGTCAAGGGCGGCCGCTCGTTGCCAGCCTCCAGGATCGATTCCCAGTGCTTCGGATGATCGGCCTCGAGGCGCCCGATCCACCAGCGCGGATGCGACCAGCGGGCGACCGGACTCGCGGCCGCGACGCGGTCGTTCAGCGCCTCCCGCTCGCGCAGGTAGCGCCGGAGCATCGCGTTGACCGCGCCCTTGGCCTGCGGCCGGCCGAGCAGGGCCACGGCATCGACGGCGCGGTCCACCACGGCGAACGCGGGCGAACGGGTGTGGTCGAGTTGGTAGAGCGCGACGGCCAGGAGTGCCGCGACCCGGGCCTCCAGCGGCTTGGCGGAAAGGGCGTCGGCGAGCGCGGCGAGGCGCCCCCAGTGGCGCAGCGTCCCGTAGGCCAGTTCCTGGACGAAGGCCCGTCCCACATCGGGCGGTGTCTCGGCCAGGGCCGCCGGGAGCGCGCTGCCATCGAGGACCCGGCGCACGGCAAGCGCGGCCGCCGCCTGCTCGCGCTCCATCAGGTCAACCGATTGCCGGGGACGACGCGGCGGCCGGCCGCGAACGCGCCCCCGGCCATGCGCTTGCCGCCCGGGGGCTGGAGGGTCGCAAGGCGCAGGCTGCCTTCGCCGCATGCCACTTCGATCGCTTCCGGGGTGACGGCAAGCACGGTCCCCGGCGACCCCGACCCGCGCGCGGGCTCCGCGGCCCAGACCTTGACCGCGTCGGCGCCCATCGCGAAGCGCGCCCCCGGCGCCGGGTCGAACGCACGCACCTGGCGGTCCAGGGCCGCCGCGGGGCGCGTCCATTCGAGCAGGGCCTGGGCGGGCTCGATCTTGGAGGCGTAGGTGGCGCCGTCCGCGGGCTGCGGGGTCGAGGGCAGGGACCCCTCGCGTTCCAGCCGCCGCAACGCCGCCACGATCGCTTCCGCGCCAAGGCCGGCCAGGCGTTCGGTGAGCGAGCCCGTGGTCTCGGCAGGGCCGATGGGCGTCTGCACGGTCGAGATCATGGGGCCGGTGTCGAGGCCGGCGTCCATCTGCATGATCGTGACGCCGGTGGCGGCGTCGCCCGCGAGGATTGCGTGGTGTATCGGGGCCGCGCCGCGCCAGCGCGGCAGGAGGGAGGCGTGGATGTTGAGGCAGCCGTGGCGGGGCCATGCCAGGACGGCGGGCGGCAGGATGAGCCCATACGCGGCCACTACGAGGACGTCGAGGGGGACCGCGTTGAGCGGCTCTCGCGCCTCCCCGGTGCGCAGGGTGGGGGGCTGCAGGACCGGCACTTCCCGCGCAAGGGCAAGCGTCTTGACGGCGGACGGCATGAGCGTCATCCCGCGCCCGCTCGGGCGGTCGGGCTGGGTCAGGACGAGCGGGACCGGGAAGCCCGCGTCCAGAATGGCCGCGAGGGCGCGCGCGGCGAAGGGCGGGGTGCCGGCGAAGCCGACGCGCAGCGCTTGCACGGGCACCCGGTCAGTCGCGCGCGCGGCGAGCGCGGGCGGTCATCCGGCCTTCGCTTCCTGGCGCTGCTTCTTCTTCTGCTTGGAGGTCAGGCGCGCGCGCTTGAGGGGCGAGAGGTAGTCCACGAACACCTTGCCGAGGAGGTGGTCCATTTCGTGCTGTACACAAACGGCGAGGAGGCCCTCCGCGGTCCGCTCGATCGGTTCGCCGCGCTCGTTCCTGGCCCGGACCGTGATCCGGGCTGCCCGGGTGACTTTGTCGTAGTACCCCGGGACTGACAGGCAGCCCTCCTCGCACTCGGCCTCGCCCTCGGCCATGACGATCTCCGGATTGACGAGGACGAGGAGGTCGTCCTTGGTCTCGGAGGTGTCGATGACGATGACCCGCTTGTGCACGTCCAGCTGGGTGGCGGCGAGCCCGACCCCGGGGGCGGCGTACATGGTTTCGGCCATGTCGCGCACGAGCTTCACGAGCTTCGCGTCGAATTCCGTGACCGGGGCTGCAACTTTTCTAAGACGCGGATCGGGGTATTCGAGGATGGTCAGCAGGGCCATAGCTTGCAAAATGCGAGGTGACGGATGCAGAATCCGTGTTAAGTCCTTATTTTGCGGCGCTTTAGGACGATAGCAACCCCCGCGACCTGCGTTTGCATCGAGGGAACCCGACGGGAAGAGGCGTTATGCTTCAACAGTTTACCACGGCGCGCCGCGCCATCGCC
>CAZIZD010000404.1:0-4140 GCA_964543615.1 uncultured Alcaligenaceae bacterium
CGCGAGCTCTTGCTGCCGCAGACCACCATCCTCACCCCGAACAGCGGCGAGGTGCGCCTGCTCGCGGAGGAAGACGAGGAAGAGGCGGCGGGCACGCTTGCGCAATGCGCGGCCAGTCTCGTCGAGAAGGGCTGCGAGTTCGTGCTCGTCACGGGCACGCACGAGAACACGCCGGACGTGGTCAACACGCTCTACGGCAAGAGCGGCATCGTGCGCTCGGACAACTGGCCGCGCCTGCCGGGGTCGTACCACGGGTCGGGATGCACGCTCGCCTCCGCGATTGCCGCGATGCTCGCCAACGGTCTCGGCCTGCCCGAGGCGGTGCGCGAGGCGCAGGAGTTCACGTGGCAGGCGCTGCGCAAGGCGTACCGGCCGGGCATGGGACAGTTCCTCCCGGATCGCCTGTTCTGGGCGCGGGAGGAGGCCGAGGCGCGCGGCGAGGATGCGGAGTCCGCGCGATCCGCCGATGCGCATTGACCGCGTGCGCGGCCTCTATGGGGTGCCGCCGGCCGCGGGGTACACCGCGCGACTGTCCGTCCTCGTGGACGCCGCCATCGCCGGAGGCGCGACTGCCGTGCAATACCGCAACAAGTCCGCGTCGCCGTCGCTGCGCCGCGAGCAGGCCGGTGCGCTCGCCAGGGTGTGCCGCAAGCGCGGCGCGCTCCTCATCGTCAACGACGACGCGACGCTCGCACGCGACGCCGACGCTGACGGCGTGCACATAGGCGAGGACGACGGCGCGATCGCCGCGGCGCGTGCGTGTCTCGGTCGCGACCGCATCGTCGGCGTCTCGTGCTACGACGACCTCGATCGCGCGCGATCGCTCGTGGGGGAGGGCGCCGACTACGTCGCGTTCGGCAGCTTCTTCGCTTCGCGCGTGAAGCCCGGGGCGCGCCACGCCGAGGTGTCGCTGATCCCGCGCGCCAAGTCGCTCGGCGTGCCGGTGGTCGCTATCGGCGGCATCACGTCCGCCAATGCGCCCCTTCTCGTGGAAGCCGGCATCGATGCAGTGGCCGTGATCTCCGACGTGTTCGCGCACGACGACCCGGCCGACGTCACCCGTGCGGCGACGCGAATCGCCGCGTGCTTTGGATGAGGCGGAGGTGAGACGATGAGCCGCAACGAAGAGCTGTTCGAGCGCGCGCAGCGCACGATTCCCGGTGGTGTCAACTCCCCCGTGCGCGCGTTCCGCGGCGTGGGCGGCACGCCCCGTTTCCTCACGCGCGGCGAAGGCCCGTACGTGTGGGACGCCGACGGCAAGCGCTACATCGACTACGTGGGCTCATGGGGGCCTGCGATCCTCGGGCATGCGCATCCCGACGTCGTGCGCGCGGTGCGCGAGACCGCGATCCACGGACTTTCGTTCGGCGCGCCCACGGAGCTCGAGATCGAGCTCGCGGAAGGGCTCGTGCGCCGCCTGCCTTCGCTCGAGATGGTCCGCCTCGTGTCGTCCGGCACCGAGGCCACGATGTCCGCGCTGCGCCTTGCGCGCGGGTTCACGGGACGCGCGAAGATCGTCAAGTTCGAGGGCTGCTACCACGGCCACGGCGACAGCCTCCTCGTGAAGGCCGGCTCGGGCGCGCTCACGTTCGGGCAGCCGTCGTCGGCCGGCGTGCCGCCCGGCATCGCGGAGCTCACCATCGTCGTGCCTTACAACGACCTCGACGCGGTCGCCGCGGCCTTCGAGGCCAACCGCGACGACATCGCGGCCGTGATCGTCGAGCCCATCGCGGGCAACATGAACCTCGTGATGCCGCGCGCAGGCTTTCTGGAAGGCCTGCGCGAGCTGTGCACGCGCCACGGCAGCGTGCTGATCTTCGACGAGGTGATGACCGGCTTTCGCGTCCATCCGCGCGGCGTGCAGGGCATGACCGGCATCACGCCCGACCTCACGACACTCGGCAAGGTGATCGGCGGCGGCATGCCCGTCGGCGCGTTCGGCGGAAGGCGCGACATCATGGAGAAGATCGCACCGCTCGGCCCCGTGTACCAGGCGGGCACGCTGTCGGGCAATCCGGTGGCGGTGGCAGCGGGCATCGCCACGCTCGCGGCCACCGACGCGCCCGGCTTCTACGAGGCGCTCGCCGCGAAGACGCGATCGTTCACCGAAGGCCTCGCGGCCGCCGCGAAGCGCGCCGGCGTCGAGTTCTGCGCGCAGTCGGTGGGCGGCATGTTCGGCCTCTACTTCGCGCCGCGCGTTCCGGATTCGTACGACACCGTGATGGCTTGCGACAAGGCACGCTTCAACCGGTTCTTCCACGCGATGCTCGACGCGGGCGTGTACCTCGCGCCTTCCGCCTACGAGGCCGGCTTCGTCTCGGCGGCGCACGGGGAGCAGGACATTCGCGACACCATCGCGGCCGCGGAGCGCATCTTCCCCACGGTGTAATGCCCGAGCTTCCCGACGTCGAGCTCTATTGCGAGGCGCTCGCCGCGCGCGTGCTCGGCAAGGAACTGCGCGGCATCGCGCTCAAGAGTCCGTTCGTGCTGCGCACCGCGGTGCCGCCGCTCGAGTCGCTGTTCGGGCGAAGAGTCGCGTCGATCGAGCGCGTCGGCAAGCGCATCGTGTTCGGCTTCGAGGGCGATCACTTCCTGGTCGTCCACCTCATGATCGCCGGCCGCTTCCAGTGGCTGCCGGAAGGGAAAGCCGGCGGGGGCAAGGCGCCCGCGAGGATCACCCTTGCGCTCCTCGACTTCGAGAGCGGGACGCTCGCGCTCACCGAGGCCGGCACGCGCAAGCGCGCATCGCTGCACGTCGTGCAGGGACGCGATGCGCTTGCGGCGTTCGATGCGGGGGGCCTCGACGTCATGGACGCGACGCGCGACGCGTTCGCCTCCCGGCTGCGAAGCGAGAATCACACGCTGAAGCGCGCGCTCACCGATCCAGCGCTCTTCAGCGGCATCGGCAACGCGTACTCCGACGAGATCCTGCATCGTGCGCGGCTGTCGCCGCTCGCCCTGTCGCAGAAGATCGGCGACGACGACGTCGCGCGGCTCCACGACGCGACGTGCGACGTCCTGCGCGAATGGACGGCGCGCCTGCGCGAGCAGGCGGGCGGGCAGTTTCCGGCGAAGGTCACGGCGTTCCGGCCGGAGATGGCGGTGCACGGCAAGTACAAGTCGCCGTGCCCCGTGTGCGGCGCGCCGGTGCAGCGCATCGTCTACGCCGAGAACGAGGCCAACTATTGCGCGCGCTGCCAGACCAGGGGCGTGGTGCTCGCCGATCGCGCGCTCTCGCGCGTGCTGCACAAGAGCTACAAGCGAACGATCGACGACGACTAGGTCACGTCGCGCTTGCCGCGCAGGTCGACCGGCGTCGCCAGCCGCAGCTTGTTGACGTGCTGCGCATCGGGCGCCGACCCGTCGGGCCGCCGGCCCAGGAAATAGTCGCGCTGCCATCCGTCCTTGCGCGCCTCCCGGTCGCCCGCGTTGAAGCGCTTCATGAATTCGTCGCGGCGATTCTTCCACGCGAGCGCCTGCTCCATGAGATCGGGATCCTCCGCCAAGTCGCGGATGACCACCTCGGTCTCGGCAACGGCCCTGGCGGCAACGGGATACACGACGCAGATCGGCTCGCCTTTCCGGAAGCGGACGCGGCCGGGGCGCGTCATCTGCCAGTTCATGGTGAAGGGATACGGGAGCCAGTCGGTCTCGATGACGCCGGTGAGCGGCGCGATGCCGTCCTTGGGCAGGTTGGTGGGGCCGGTGGCGACCATGTTCCATCCCGGCTCCGTGCGGAAGAGGTACGTGAGGTGGAACGTGATGATCCCGAACGCGAAGTGCGTGACGACGTACTGCGAGAGATGGGGAAACCCGTCGAGGGCGCGCAGTTGCACGTTTCGTGCATGCGGTCCGCCATCCCAGGTGGCCTCGAAGTCGCACACGCACTGGACTTCCCATCCGTGCGCATTGGCGATGGCGAGCGGAAGGCACCGGTAGGCGTGCCGCTCCGGAATGCGGTCCATCCAGTCGCGCGAGGGCGGTGCGGCGCGCAGCGGCAACGTCTCGGGAAAGAGTGCGTAGGCGGTGATCTTCATGGCGAAATTTTACGGGAACGCGAAGATCGACCCCCGCGGCGGGCGCACGCATTGCGCCATGGCATGAACGAAACGCATGGAGGCGATGTCCCATAACGCACGC
>CAZIZD010000405.1:0-4136 GCA_964543615.1 uncultured Alcaligenaceae bacterium
CTCAACGCGGAAGGAAAGGTCTTCTGCGCGGGCGCCGACCTGAAGGAGCGGGCGAGCATGACGGGCGCGCCGGGGGAGGGCCGCGCGCTCAACCGCCTGGTGCGCGAGGTGTTCCACGGCGTAATGCAATGCAGCAAGCCCGTGATCTGCGCGGTGCAGGGCCCGGCGCTCGGCGCGGGATTCGCGCTTACGCTCTGTTGCGACGTCATCTACGCCGCTGAGGAAGCCGTGTTCGCCATGCCGGAAGTCGACGTCGGCATGGCCGGAGGCGTCAAGTTCCTGCAGCGCTATTTCACGCCGTCCCAGGCCCGCATGCTGCTGCTCACGGGGCGCAAGGTGTCGTCGCAGGAGCTCGCACGGCTCGGGGTGGTGCAGGCCTGCGTGCCCGGGGCCGATCTCATGCGCGAAGCCACCGCGCTGGCCCGCGAGATCGCCGAGAAGAGTCCGCCCGCGGTGCGCATGCTCAAGGAATCGTTCAACCTGGTCGAAGAGCTGAGCGTGGGCGACGGCTACCGCATCGAGCAGGACATGACGCTCGCGCTTCTCAAGACCGAGGACGCGCTGGAGGCCAAGCTCGCATTCCTCGAGAAGCGCAAGCCGGTGTTCAAGGGGAAATAGCGTGCCGGGCAAGCTCGAGGGCAAGACCGCCGTCGTCACCGGGGCCGGCAGCGGCTTCGGCGCGGGCATCGCGCGGCGGTTCGCGCGCGAAGGCGCACGCGTGATCTGCGTGGACATCGACGAGGGCGCCGCGCGTTCGATCGCATCGTCGCTCGACGGCATCTCGGGCGTGCCGCTCGCGTGCGACATCGCGGACCGCGGTTCATACGCGGCCATGGTCGAGGCCGCGCTCGCACAGGCGGGCGGCTTCGACATCATCGTCAACAACGCGGCCCTTTCGCAGAAGCCTTCACGCATCGCGAAGATGCCGG
Organism: uncultured Alcaligenaceae bacterium; assembly: GCA_964543615.1. Taxonomy (GTDB): domain Bacteria; phylum Pseudomonadota; class Gammaproteobacteria; order Burkholderiales; family Casimicrobiaceae; genus VBCG01. The sequence continues at coordinate 930 of CAZIZD010000405.1, forward strand.
AGGCTGAGCTCGACCGCATGCTCGCCGTGAACGTGAAGAGCTTCTATCACATGGCGGTGCACGCGCTCCCAGTACTGCGCAAGCGCGGCGGCGGCACGGTGATCAACATCGCCTCGGTCACCGCGATGCGCCCGCGGCCGGGCATGGCCTGGTACCAGGCGACGAAGGCTGCCGTGGTCTCGCTGACGCAGACGATGGCCGCAGAGCTCGCGCCGGACAAGATCCGCGTCAACGCGATCGCGCCCGCGGTCGGCATGACGCCCATGCTGCGCGCCATGTTCGCGCCCGAAGACCAGGCCGGAGTCGATCGCGTGATCGCGACGATCCCGCTCGGCCGGCTGTGCGAGCCCGACGACGTGGCAGGCGCCGCCGTCTATCTCGCGTCCGAGGACGCGATTTTCGTGACGGGCGTGGTGCTGCCCGTGGACGGCGGGAGGCTCGTCGGCTGATGCGTTGCGCGTGCGGACGCCGCGCGGGCCGTGAAGGTCGCCTCCAGGAATTCGATGAAGGCGCGGACCTTGGCCGACATGTGGCTTCGCTGGTAGACCGCGTACACCCCGTTGTCGAACTCGATGTGGCTGATGCGGTAGCGCGGAAGAAGGCGCACGAGGCGACCGTCGGCGAGCGCCTCGCGCACGGACCAATCGGGCATGAGCGCCACCCCCAGCCCCGCGAGCGTGGACTCGAGGAGCGCGAGGCCGTTGTCCGACTGCAGGCTGCCCGCGACGGGCACTTCCTGCATGGTCGCGGCATCGTCGATGAACCGCCACACGGTCTGTCCGACGTTGATGCGGTAGGTGAGGCAGTTGTGTCCTGCGAGATCCGAAGTCGCCGCGATCGCCGGCCGGGTTGCGAGGTAGGCGGGCGCTGCGCACAGCACGCGCTCGGCGACCGCGAGGCGACGAGCGACCAGCGACGAATCGACGAGCTTGCCGATGCGGATGTCGATGTCGATGTTGCGCTCCACGAGGTCCACCGTGTGGTTGGACAGCAGGAGGTCCACCTTGAGGTCGGGATGCTTCGCAAGGAACGCAGGCAACGCCGGCACCACGACGAGATGACCCACGAGCATGCGGCTGTGCACGCGCAGCGTTCCCCGCGGGACGGTCTGCAGTTCCGCCACCGATTCGTTGGCGTCGGCGATCTGGTGCAGGATCTGCTCGACCTTGTCGTAATAGAGCGCGCCGGCCTCGGTCAGGGTGAGCTTGCGGCTGCTGCGGTTGATGAGACGGCAGCCGAGGCTCGCCTCGAGTGCGCTTATGTGGCGCGAAACCGAAGCGGGCGAGAGTCCCATCTGGCGGCCGGCGGACGACAGGCTGCCGTTCTGGACTACGCTCACGAAGATGCGCATCGGTTGCAGCCAGTCCATGCGTGAAAGCTTCCTGCTTGGCGATTCGGGCGGGGCAGTCAGTTTACAGCGGAAGGGGGAGGGGACATGTCCGGTCATCCACGAGGTCTGAACCTGCGTGCCGTCGTGCGCGCTTCACTGGCGCTCGTCGTGCCGCTTTGGCTCGTGTCACCGACGGTGCACGCGCAGGAGTTTCCGAGCAAGCCCATACGCCTCATCGTGCCGTTCCCCGCGGGCGGGCAATCGGACGTGCTGGGCCGCGTGGTGGCGAAGTACCTCGCGCAGAACGTCGGGCAGCCGGTGATCGTCGAGAACCGCGGCGGCGCGGGCGGGATGATCGGCGCCGAAGTGCTGGCCAATGCCGCACCCGACGGTTACACCATCGGCATGCTGTCGACCCCGCACGTCACGTACCCGGCGGTGATGAAGCCGGCCTTCGATCCCAAGGCCCTTCGCGCCATCACCAACATCGCGATCGTGCCGAGCGTGCTGAGCGTCAACGCCGCGAGCCCGTACCACACGCTGAACGACATCCTGGTCGACGCGCGCGCGCGACCCGGCAAGCTGACCTCCGGCAATGCGGGCAACCTGTCCACGTCCCACCTCGGGATGGAACTCCTCAAGAAGCGCGCGAACGTCGACATCCTCGTGATCCCCTACAAGGGTGGCGCGCCGGCGCTGCAGGACCTGCTCGGGGGACAGATCACGATGACCATGGGCGGACCGAGCGCGTTGATGGGGCACATCAAGGCCGGCAAGCTTCGCGCGATCGCGGTAAGCAGTGCCAAGCGCTCGTCGGCCATGCCGGAGGTCCCGACATTTGCCGAGGCGGGCATCGCAGGCTTCGAGCTCAACGAGTGGTATGCGCTGTTCGCACCCGCGAAGACTCCTCCCGAGATCATCGCGCGCCTGCACCAGGAAGTAGTCAAGGTGTTGAAGGAGCCCGAGGTCCGCAGCACGCTGACGGCCATGGGCGCCGAGCCGGTCGGCGATTCGCCCGCCGAGCTGCAGGCGTTCTACCTCGCGGAGATGGAGAGGCTCGGCAAGCTCGTCAACGAGCTGGGACTGAAGGCGGAGTAAGGCTCGGCCGCCTACCGCGCCCCGATCTGAACGGCCTCGATCACGGTGCGCCGACGGGGGAGTTCTCCGGCTTCCCCTAACCCCATGGTGAGGCGTGACGCGTTGATACCGTCAATGGCGTCACGGGGGATGACTGGATGAGGGCACCTTGTGGGGGACTGTCGATCCTGATCGCGGGGCTGGCCGGCGCAACGCCCGCATCCGCCTGCCAATGCAACGAACGAGGCGACGTCGCGGGCGAATACGCACGCGCGGGGATCCGGCGGTCCGAAAGCCGATTCCGTGGGGAGTCATCTCGCTGCTGATCCCGTTGCCGGTGGCGGCGCTCTTCCTGGGAATGGAAGTGTTTCCGCATCTGGGGCGGGCACTCAATGGCTACGCGGGGATGCTGATTGCGATCGTCCTCTACGTCGGGACGGTGATATCGACCCTGGCGGGCGGCGTTTGCGCGCTGATCGGCCTGGTCGTCGAGCGGCGCAAGTGGCTGGGGGCCGCAGGACTCACCACCAACGTATTGCTGTGCCTGATCCTCTTCCGTGCCTGACGTTTCGCCCGGTCACCGCGGGTGCCGGCGAGGGCAGCGTTCCCTGGGTTCTCGCGTCTGGCGAGCCTCGACGGCAAGTGTTCGAGGCTGCACCCTTAAGTTGACATAATACAAATTATGCGACATTCGATCCAAGGGACCCGGGACCTGGCCCGGCTGTCCCGCGCCTGGGTGGCACCGTCGAACGACCGCGCGAGCCCAAGCATTTCGGACGGGCCTCCGACGCGTAGCCGGC
>CAZIZD010000406.1:0-4130 GCA_964543615.1 uncultured Alcaligenaceae bacterium
AGCCGCCGAGCGACGCCACGCCTTCCTGGATCCGCGCGCCGCCGGAATCGTTGAGACCGATGACGGGTGCGCCCACTTTCATCGCGTGATCCATCACCTTGCAGATCTTCTCCGCATGCGCTTCGGAGAGCGAGCCGCCGAACACCGTGAAGTCCTGCGAGAAGACGAACACGAGGCGGCCGTTGATCATGCCGTAGCCCGTGACCACACCGTCGCCCGCCACCACTTCCTTCTCCATCCCGAAATCGTGGCTGCGGTGCTCGACGAACATGTCCCATTCCTCGAACGAGCCTTCGTCGAGCAGGAGCTCCAGGCGCTCGCGCGCGGTGAGCTTGCCCTTGGCGTGCTGCGCCTTGATGCGCCGCTCGCCGCCGCCCTGGCGGGCCTGCGCGCGCTTCTCGTCGAGCTGCCGGATGATGTCGTGCACTGGACTACTCCCCTTTCGATATGGACAACAGTTGCGCGGCCGCGGCCGTCGGCGTGAGCGCGCCGGCCTCGACGTCGCGCAGCAATGCCGGCAATGCGTCGCGCACGCGCCCGTCGCCGCGGAAGCGCTCGCGCAGGCCGGCATCGATGAGATGCCAGGTCCAGGCGAGCGCCTGGCGGCTCCGCTTGTGCGCGAGCTCGCCCGATGCGGCGAGCGCGTCGCGACAGCGCGTCACCATCGACCACAGCGCGGCGATGCCCTCGCGATTCTGCGCGCTCACTCCGATCACCTGCGGCTTCCAGCTCTTCGAAGGATGACGCAGGAGCGTCAGCGCGCCTTCCATCTGGCGCATGGCGGTGTCGGCCGCGCGCGGGTCGAGGTCACGCTTGTTGTAGACGATGATGTCGGCCAGCTCCACGACGCCCTTCTTCATCGCCTGCAGGTCGTCACCGGCCTGCGGCAGCTGCATCAGCACGAACACGTCGGTGAGATTGGCCACGTCGGTCTCGCTCTGGCCCACGCCCACGGTCTCGACGATCACCACGTCGAAGCCGGCCGCTTCGACGAACAGCATCGCCTCGCGCGTGTGCGCCGCCACCCCACCCAGCGCGCCGCTCGCGGGCGAGGGACGGATGAACGCGCGCGCATCGCGCGAGAGCTCGTTCATGCGAGTCTTGTCGCCGAGCACCGAGCCGCCGGTCAGCGAGCTCGACGGGTCGACCGCGAGCACCGCGACCCGATGGCCTTCCGCGATGAGATGAAGACCGAGCGCCTCGATCAGCGTGGACTTCCCTACGCCGGGCGATCCCGTGATGCCCATGCGCAGCGTCTTGCCGGTGTGCGGCAGGACCCGCGCCATGACTTCGCGGGCCAGCGCCTGGTGATCCTCGCGGGTGGACTCCGCCAGCGTGATGGCCTTGGCGAGGAGGCGACGGTCGCCCCCGCGCACGCCCGCGACGAGGCGCGCGCATTCGCTCTCCGGTGCGCCGAGGCCCGCGCTCAAGTCCCGACCGCGGCCTTGCGCGCGGCGCGGATCTTGGCGAGGACGTCCGCGGCGCACGCGGGAATCGCGGTGCCCGGGCCGTAGATGCCGGCGACACCCGCGGCCTCGAGCATCGGATAGTCCTGCACGGGAACCACGCCGCCCACGAAGACGACGACGTCTCCCGAACCTTGCGCACGGAGCGCATCGATGAGCGCGGGAACGAGCGTCTTGTGTCCCGCTGCGAGGGTGGACACGCCGACCGCGTGCACGTCGTTCTCGATCGCCTGCCGTGCCGCCTCCTCGGGCGTCTGGAACAGCGGCCCGATGTCGACGTCGAAGCCCAGGTCGGCGAATGCGGACGCGACGACCTTCGAGCCGCGGTCGTGGCCGTCCTGCCCGAGCTTGGCCACCATGATGCGCGGGCGCCGGCCCTCTTCCTGGGCGAAGGCGTCGATGTCGCCGCGAAGCTTCTCCCACATCGCGTCCTCCGCGAAGCTGGCACCGTAAACGCCCGACACGCTCTGCGTGGTCGCGCGATGGCGTCCCCAGACCGACTCGAGCGCAGCGGAGATCTCGCCTACCGTCGCGCGTGCGCGCACCGCCGCGATCGAAAGCTCGAGGAGGTTGCCTTCGCCCGACTTGGCCGCATCGGTGAGCGCGGCCAGCGCAGCCGCGACGGCCTCCGGGTCGCGCGTCTTGCGGATCTGCGCGAGGCGCTTGATCTGCGCTTCGCGCACCGCGCTGTTGTCGATCTCGCGTACCTCGATCGGCTCCTCGTTCGCGAGCTTCCACTTGTTCACGCCGACGATCACGTCGTGACCGGCGTCGATGCGCGCCTGCTTTTCCGCGGCGGCGGCCTCGATCTTGAGCTTGGCCCATCCCGACTCGACGGCGCGCGTCATGCCGCCCATCGACTCGATCTCCTCGAGGATCGACCAAGCCTTGTCGGCCATCTCCTGCGTGAGCCGCTCCATCATGTAGGAGCCGCCCCAAGGGTCGACCACGCTCGTGATGTGCGTCTCCTCCTGCAGCAGCACCTGCGTGTTGCGGGCGATGCGCGCCGCGAAGTCGGTGGGCAGCGCGATGGCTTCGTCGAAGGAATTGGTGTGCAGCGACTGCGTGCCGCCGAAGACCGCGGCCATCGCCTCGATCGTCGTGCGCACGATGTTGTTGTACGGGTCCTGCTCGGTGAGCGACCAGCCGGAGGTCTGGCAGTGCGTGCGCAGCATGAGCGACTTGGCGCTCTTGGGGCCGAAGGCCTGCATGATCCGCCACCACAAAAGACGCGCCGCGCGGAGCTTGGCGATCTCCAGGTAGAAGTTCATCCCGATGCCGAAGAAGAACGACAGCCGGCCCGCGAAGTCGTCGACGTCCATGCCGCGCGCGAGCGCGAGACGGACGTATTCGCGTCCGTCGGCAAGGGTGAACGCAAGCTCGAGCGCCTGGTTGGCCCCGGCTTCCTGGATGTGATAGCCCGAGATCGAGATCGAGTTGAACCTCGGCATGCACCGCGCGGTGTAGGCGATGATGTCGGCGACGATGCGCATCGACGGCGTGGGCGGATAGATGTAGGTGTTGCGCACCATGAACTCTTTCAGGATGTCGTTCTGGATCGTTCCTGAAAGCTGTTGCTGCGCCACACCCTGCTCTTCGGCGGCGACGATGTAGCCTGCGAGCACCGGCAGCACCGCGCCGTTCATGGTCATCGACACCGATACCTTGTCGAGCGGGATGCCGTCGAAGAGGATCTTCATGTCCTCGACGGAGTCGATGGCCACACCCGCCTTGCCGACGTCTCCCACGACGCGCGGATGGTCGGAGTCGTAGCCGCGATGGGTGGCGAGGTCGAACGCCACCGACACGCCCTGGCCGCCGCCTTCGAGCGCGCGGCGATAGAACGCGTTGGATTCCTCCGCCGTGGAGAAGCCCGCGTACTGACGGATGGTCCATGGGCGGCCCGCGTACATCGTGGGCTGCGGGCCGCGCACGAACGGCGCGAAGCCCGGGAGCGTGTCCGCGTACGGAAGGCCCGCGACGTCGCTCGCCGTGTAGAGCGGCTTGACCGTGATGCCGTCGGGCGTCTTCCAGGACAGCGCGTCGGCACCGCCCGCTTTGGCGACGGCGCGCTGCCAGTCCTCGAAGGAGGCGAACTTGGGAAGAACCGGATCGGAATCGGCCAAGGCTTCGTCCACCGCAGGAGGGAAACCTTGGAATTTTAGCGTGCGGGCGCCTCCCCGCCTTGACTTTCCGCAATCAGCGCGGGCAGGCCCCTACACGTCGAAGCTGTCGCCGCCGATACCCCCGTCGAGGTCCGTGTAGTCGCCGGAGAGACCGGACTCCTGCGGTTCCAGCCCGCGCCAGGGATCATCGGCCAGGCCGCCGCCTGCGGGGAGACCCGCCCCGGCGGCCGGGCCAGACAAGTCATTCGCTTCGGGATGGTGCGTGAAGAACTGATGCGCGATCGCGGTGCCGAGCACCGTGCCCGCCATGCTCGCGAGCAGGCTGCCCGCGAACAGCCCCCCCATGCCCGATCCGATGCCGGAGCCCGGAGCCGTGCCGATGCGGTTCCACGCGCGCTCGAGCGTGCCGGGTGCGCGAAGCTCCGCGCGGGTTGCGGACCGCGCAAGCGCATCGGGCGCCTCGCCCGCACGGAGGGCCGCGTTGCGCTCCGCCTGGGGCAGCTCCGACGCGAGTTCCTGCAGCAGACGCTGGCGTTGC
>CAZIZD010000407.1:0-1544 GCA_964543615.1 uncultured Alcaligenaceae bacterium
GCTGCGCCGACCTGGCCGACGCCCATTGCGCCACGCTCGCCTACGGCAACGCGAAGCGGGTGGAGCTTGCCCTCGCGCTGGCCGGCAAGCCGCAACTGCTGCTGATGGACGAACCCACGGCGGGGATGGCGCAGCGCTCGCGCGGGCGGCTCATGCAGGTCGCCGCCGACCTTGCGCGACGCGACGGCATCGCCGTGCTGTTCACCGAGCACGACATGGACGTGGTGTTCGGGTTCGCCGACCGGGTGATCGTGCTCGACCACGGGCGAGTGATCGCCGACGGGACGCCGGCGGAGGTGCGGGCGGATGCCCTCGTGCAGTCGGTCTATCTCGGCACCGATGCATGGACACCGGCCGGCTGACCGCGCGCCTTCACGGGTGGCAGGTCCCCTTTCCGGCGTCCAGCGGCGTTCCGCCGCCCACGGGCACGAACTGCCACGCGTACTCGCCATCGCCGAGGGTCAGCCGCAACAGGCCCAGTGTCGTGTTCTGGCGATACTCGCTGTTCGGGATCGCGGGACCGAGCTCGTTCAGCGCGTGGCCGCCGGTCCCGACGACGAACTGGCGCACGCCTCGCGCCGCGTCCGCGGTCCCGTCCGACCGCTGGGGCACAAAGCGCTCGTAGATGTGCTCATGACCCGACAGCACGATCTCGACGCCTGCGGCCTGCAGCGTCGCGAAGAACGGCCGCATCGCGAGCACGCTGCCGTATGACGCTCCCGAGTTGAACGCCGGGTAGTGCCAGTAGGCGATCGTGCACAGCGTGCCCGCGGATTTCGCGAGATCCGCCTGCAGCCACGCATGCTGGGGCGAGCCGCTCGAGACGTCGGTCAGCGCGTTGAGCGCGATGAAGTGCCAGCCGGCGAAGTCGAAGCTGTAGTAGCCGAGCCGATCTGGCCCCGCCTGCGCGCCGAAGTAGCCGAAGTATCCGGCGGCCCCGACCGTGTAGTAGTCGTGGTTGCCGGGGACCGGCCGCATGCGGCTCTTGAAGACGCCCCAGGTCGGGGCAAAGCACGTCGCGAACTCGTCCGGCGTGCCGGATTCGTACGCGTGGTCGCCCAGCGTGAGCACCAGCGCATCCTGCGGCGCCACGAGCGTGGCCGTCTTTGCCGCCCCGCTGGCCGCGGGAGGGCCGCCACGACACTGCCCGATGTCCCCCGCGGCGGCGATCGTCACTGGCGCGGGAGGCACGCAGCCGATCACGCCAATGCCGGCGCCCTCCGCGATCCATCCCTGCGACAGCATTTGCGCGCGGATCGCTGCCTGCGTCGTATATCGGTGATTCGGTGCGCCCGACTTCCCGTCGTTGTACAGCCGGTAGAGCGCTTGCGCGCCGGCCTCGCAGCCACCCGCGGTGTCGGGAAGCGCCCACGCGAAAGCGTCGCCCTCGTACACCCAGTCGACGTTCTGCTTCACCGTCGCGCATTCGGCAGCGAACGGCGTGTAGAAGTGCGAGCTCTTCGGCGAGAAACGCTGCCCGCTCCAGAACCGGCAGACAGCCGAGGCGCCGCCCGTGCCCCGGTCGAACACGCCGAACGACTCGC
>CAZIZD010000407.1:1554-4102 GCA_964543615.1 uncultured Alcaligenaceae bacterium
GTGCCCGCGTCGAGCGCGGCAATTTCATCCGCGGACGCGGTCGCGAAGTAGTGGCCGTAGCCCGCGTGGTAGTACTCCACCGCGATCGACGACGCCGCGGCGGGCGCCGCCAGCGCGCAGGCGACCAGCAGGCTACTTGCAATAGATCGCGAATGCTTGCGGATGCTCATAAGCGAGGTCGAGCCACTTCATGCGCTCGTTCAGGAACCGCTTCACGAAGGCGACGTTCTCCGCGTAGGCGGTACCGAACGGCCACCGTTGGAAGTTGCGCTGCTGCGCGGCGGCAAGGCGGCCGGAGAAGACGTCGATGGCGCGGTTGACGAAGACCTCCAGGGCCGGCCGCTTTTGCTTCCATCGCGCAAGCGTGAGCGACAGGAAATCCGGCTGGTCGAGCAGCGCAGCGAGCCAGTTCGGGACGTACGCCTTGCTGACCCAGCAGCCCTGGGGGCTCGAGTTGTCGGAGCCCATGCTGCGGTCGAAGTCCCACAGCGGCCCCATGTTGAGCAGGCGGTCCTTGGGCTGCGCCGACGCCGACGTGTCCTTCCACATGTAGTCGCTGGAGAAGAACTGCGCGTCGTTGTTGCGGACGAGCTCCTGAAGCAGATACCAGTCGGCAAAGCTGATGGGATTGATGCCCGCGATCGTTCGCGGCCCGTACAGGTCGGTCTCGACTTGCTGCAGCAGCCCCTTGATGTAGGCGAGCTGCGCCGGCGTGATGGCCTCCTCGTCCGGGGTATCGATGCAGATGTGCACCTGCTGCAGCGTCACGAGCTGCAGGCTCAAGTCCTCGCCCGCGTAGCAGTCTAGCCGCAGGTCGACTTCGGCGATGTATCCGCCATCGAAGTCGCCTGTCGCGGGGTTCGAACTCATCTTCTTGATGTTGAGCCGCGCCGGGTCGATCCGGATGTCCTCCGTCAACAGGTACACGCCGACGTAGTCGCCGTTCAGCCAGACCTCGAGGTGCTGACCCGACGGCGTCCACTTGACGCCATCGGCGAACACGCTGCTCGACCCCATCGTCAGCGCGAGCTTGTTGCGGATCAGCGAGGGGTCGAACCAGTCGGCCAGCAGCGCCCAGTTGCGCTGCTTCTTCATGCCGAGCACGTCGGCGATAGCGGCATAGCTCGCGTCGTTGGCGAACTGGACCTTGTAGGGGTTCTTCGGGTTGCCCCACGTCGAATGACCGCGCCCGCGGATCTTGCCGTTCAGCGTGACCGTGGGCGTGGCGGCGAGCGGATTGGTCAGCACGTACGTCGCGTCGACGTACTCTTCCTTCGAGACGATCGGCACGCCGCCCTTGGTGGCGATGCGCAGCTGCGGCAGGTCGGTGAGCGCAGCGGGAAATGCAGCGACGACCGCGGCGAGCGCGTCCGGCGCCGAGAGGTCGAGCGTCATTCCCTTGGCCCTCAGCGCCGACGCCACCGCCTTGGCGGCACTCTGCTTGAGCGAGGCCGCGGGCGCCGGTGCGCTCAGCGCGATATCGAAATAGGGAGGCATCCCCAGCGTCGCGCGCACGAGGTCCTCCGCGAGCCGGTAGTCCAGCAGCCCGGTGAGGTGGACGAGTGTTGCGAACGGCGTGATCGACGTGCCGTATGCCTGCGCAGGCGACGCCATGCGATAGGAGGTGTCGACCGCGGTGCTGCCGTCGCGCGCGCGGCCCGCGACGATCTCCGCCACCAGCGGGGCGGCATCGGAGCCCGGCGCGAGCGCGAGCCCGAACGCGCCCGACGCGTCGGTGTACGCCTGCGGCTCGTTGGCGTCGCAGCGCCCATTGCGATTGGCATCGTGGCAGACCAGCGCCAGTTCGATGTAACCGTCGGCGACGACGCGGCCGCTGACCACCTGCGGCTCGGCCGCCGCGGTCACGCACCCGATCACGCCGGGACCCGCACCCTCCGCCGTCCATCCCTCCGCCAGCATCTGCTGCCGAATGGCGGGCTGCGTCGTGTAGCGGTGGTTCGGCGCGCCGGACGCGCCGTTGTTGTACAGCCGGAACAGCGGCAGCGTGCCGCCCGGACAGGCACCCGCCGTGTCGGCGGGCTTGAGTGCGAACACCTCGCCCTCGTACGTCCAATCGCGATTGTTGAGGAGGATCGCGCACTCGGCCGCGATGGAGGTCAGGAAGTGCGAGCTCTTCGGCGCAAAGGTTTGCCCGCTCCAGAAGCGGTGCACCGTGGCCGACCCGGAAGCGCCGAAGTCGATAGCGCCGAAGGTCTCGCCCGTACGGCTCCAGCCCGGCAGCACGCCGGCGTCGAGCGCGGCGATCTCGGGCGGCGACGACGTCACGCAGTAGTGACCGTAGCCCACGTGGAAGTATTCGATCGCGGTAGGGGCGGCGATCGCGGGATGACCCGCCGCCAGCACGCACGCCCCCACGGCGAGCGATCGATAGAGTGAGCGCATGGCCTCTCCTTCGCTCTGGGCCGATACGCCCGCCGGGCGTATCCTCGCCCGTAACGTTGCAGTTCGAGTCCTGATTGTCGCGCCGCGGAACGACCCTCACTTGACCGGGGTCAATGAGCGCGTACGCATGCGCGTCAGCCGCGCA
>CAZIZD010000408.1:0-2155 GCA_964543615.1 uncultured Alcaligenaceae bacterium
CTTCGTGGCCAAGTCGGAGCTCGCGCGCTGGCCCGTGGTCTCGCGCATGATCCGCGGCGCCGGCACGGTATTCATCGAGCGCGAGCGGCGGCGCGACACGCATCGCGTGAACAAGGACATGGCCGACGTGCTCGCCAACGGCGACGTCGTCGCGATCTTCCCCGAGGGCACGACCTCGCACGGCCACGAGGTCCTGCCGTTCAAGAGCTCGCTCCTGCAGCCCATCATCCAGGCGGAGGGTCACCTGCAGCCGGTGGCGATCCGCTACCGCACGCCGGACGGCGAGATCGCGATGGCGCCGACGTACGTGGGCGACACTTCGTTCGCGGAGTCGTTCTTCGCGGTGTGCGCCGAGCCCGCGCTGCGCGTCGAGCTGACAGCCTGCCCCGCGTTGCCCGCGCGGGGTGGTCACCGGCGCACGCTCGCGAGCGCCGCCGAAGCTTCTATCCGAACGGCTTTGGCTGCACCGGCGCGCGCGACGGCACCTGGTACACGCGCCGATCGGACAGCCTGACCGCCGTCAGCGCGCCGCCCCACACGCAGCCCGAATCGAGCATCATGACGTTGGGGGCGAGCATGAGGTCGAGTGTGGACCAGTGACCGCACACGACCGTGGAGGACGCTGAACGCCGCTGCGGGTGCTCAAACCACGGCAGGAAGCCCTCGGGCGCGCTGTCCGCGCCGCGCTTCTCCTTGAATTCCATCTCGTCAGCGGCCGTGCAGAAGCGAAGGCGCGTGCACGCGTTGACGATCGCGCGCAGGCGGTCGAAGCCTTCGAGATCGTCGCGCCATTGCCGCGGCTCGTCGCCGTAGAGCACGCCCAGGAACTCGTGCGCGCGATCGCTCGCGAGCACTGCCTCCACCTCGCGCGAAAGCGCCAGCGCGTGTTGCGGCGTCCACGACGGCAGTAACCCGGCGTGGACCATCGCAAGGTCGCCTTCGACGGCGACCAGCGGCCGGCGCACGAGCCAGCCGACGAGCGCGTCGCGATCGGGCGCTTCGAGGACCTCGTCGAGCGTGTCGCCCTTGTGCGGCCTCCTGTGTCCCGCGGCGATGGTCAGCAGGTGGAAGTCGTGATTGCCGAGGACGCTCGTCGCCGCATCGCCCATCGCCATCACGTCGCGCAGCACCGCGAGCGAGCCGGGGCCGCGGTTGACGAGATCGCCCACGAGCCACAGCCGATCGACGGACGCGTCGAAGCGGATGAGTTCGAGAAGCTCGCGGAACTCGCCGTGACAGCCCTGGATGTCGCCGATCGCGTAGAGCGCCATGACGAGGTTCGCTGTAGAATTCCGGTCGATTCTAGCGCACCGTTCGTTCACTTCCCCTTGTCCTTTCCCCTCAACGCGCCGCAGCGCGAGGCCGTGCGCTACTGCGACGGCCCGCTTCTGGTGCTCGCCGGCGCCGGCAGCGGCAAGACGCGCGTGATCACCGCCAAGATCGCGCATCTCGTCGAGCGCGGAACCGACCCGTCGCACGTCGTCGCGATCACGTTCACCAACAAGGCCGCGCGCGAGATGCGCGAGCGCGCGCAGGCGCTGCTGGCGCAGCAGGGCCGCAGCGACGCCGCGCAGAAGGTGCGCATCGCCACCTTCCACTCCCTCGGCCTCTCGATCCTGCGCAGTGAGGTGAAGGCCGCGGGGCTGCGATCCGGGTTCTCGATCCTCGACCCTGCCGATCTCGAAGGGATGATGGCGGAGCTCGTCGCCACCGCCGACCGCGCGCGCGCCCGCGCGGCGCAATGGAAGATCAGCGCGTGGAAGAACGCGCTCGTCACACCGGCTGCCGCGCTCGCGTCGGCGCAGGACGAAGAGGAGCTCGCGGCGGCGCGCGCGTACTGCAACTACGACGACGCGCTGGCGTCGTACCGCGCGGTCGACTTCGACGACCTCATCGTGCGGCCGCTTGCGCTCCTCGAGACGGACAAGGAGGCGGCGGCGCGCTGGCGCGAGAAGTGCGCGCACGTGCTCGTCGACGAGTACCAGGACACCAATCCCGCGCAGTACCGGCTCATGCGGGCCCTGACCGGCGATGAGGCGCCGTTTACCGCGGTGGGCGACGACGACCAGGCGATCTACGGCTGGCGCGGGGCGACGCTCGAGAATCTCGCTGCGCTGCCGCGGGACTTTCCCGGTCTCAAGGTCGTCAAGCTCGA
>CAZIZD010000408.1:2165-4095 GCA_964543615.1 uncultured Alcaligenaceae bacterium
ACCGCTCGACGGTGCGCATCCTGCGCTGCGCCAACACGCTGATCGGCAACAACAAGAAGCTCTTCGACAAGAAGCTCTGGAGCGAGCTCGGTCACGGCGACACCATCCGCGTGAGCCCGGCCGCGGACGAGGACGCCGAGGCCGAGATGGTGATCGCGCGCATCGAGGGCATGCGCTTCGAGAAGCGCCTTGCGTACTCCGACTTCGCGATCCTCTATCGAGGCAACCACCAGGCGCAGGCGTTCGAGACGGCGCTGCGCGCCAGGAACATCGCGTACGAGATCTCGGGCGGGCAGTCGATGTTCGAGCGCACCGAGATCAAGGACATCGTCGCCTACCTGCGGCTCATCGCCAACGACGACGACGACCCCGCGTTCCTGCGCGCGGTGGGCGCCCCCAAGCGTGGCATCGGGCAGACTACGCTGTCGCGGCTCGGCGACATCGCGGCCGCGCGCCACGAGAGCCTCTTTGCCGCGGCCTTCGCGCCGGAGTTTCCCGCAGCCGTGCCGGCGCGCCAGCGCGAGTCGCTCGCGGAGTTCTGCGCGCTGATCAACGACCTCCGGTATCGTGCCGAGCGCGAGCCCGCGAAGCGGCTGCTCGACGATCTCATGAACGGGATCGGTTACGAGACGTGGCTCACCGATACGCTCGACAAGCGCGACGCGATCTCGCGCGGCAAGAGCGTGCGCGACTTCGCCGACTGGCTCGGGCGCAAGGGCGAGTCCGACGGCAAGAACCTGATCGAGCTCACGCAGCACATCGCGCTCATCACGATGCTCGAGAATCGCGAAGGCGAGTCCGATGCCGTGCGCCTGTCGACGCTGCACGCGGCCAAGGGCCTCGAGTTTCCGCACGTGTTCATGGTGGGCGTGGAGGAGGGGATCCTGCCGCACCGCGAATCGATCGAGCTTGGCGACGTCGAGGAGGAGCGCCGCCTCATGTACGTGGGCGTGACGCGCGCGCGGCAGACCCTGCACCTTTCCTGGTGCAAGGCAAGGAAGCGCGCGGGCGACAAGGTGGGATGCCAGCCGTCGCGCTTCATCGGCGAGCTCGCGCAGGAGGACGTGCGCTACTCGAACGCGCCGCTGACGGAAGCCGAAGCCGCGCAGGAGAAGGTGAGCGGCAACGCGCGCTTGCAGTCCCTCAAGGCCATGCTGTCGCGATGAAGATTCCGGCGGTGAAGCGGCTCGACGCGGCGACCGAGTTCGCGACGAGCGAGCGATGCTCCATCGTCGAGGTTTCCAACACCGATGCCGATCCCGGCGTCTCGATCGCGCGCGCCCGCGTCGCGCCGGGCGTGGTGACGCGCTGGCATCGTCTCGCGGGCACGGCCGAGCGTTACGTGATCCTCGCCGGCACGGGGCGTGTGGAGGTGGGAGAGACCCTGTGCGAGGCGGTGCGGGAGGGGGACGCGGTGCTCATCCCGCCGGGTGTGCGCCAGCGCATCGCCAACACCGGCGAGGGCGACCTCGTGTTCCTCGCGATCTGCACGCCGCGATTTCGCGCGGAGAACTACGAGGAGATCGACGAATGAGTGCAACCGTTGCGTGGCTGGTGCTCGTCGTGGCGGGTGTACTTGAGGTCGTGTGGGCGATCGCGCTCAAGTACTCGGAGGGACTCACGAGGCTTGCACCGTCGATCGTGACCCTCGTGGCGGCGGCCGCGAGCTTCTGGCTGCTCGCCCTCGCGTTGCGCGTACTGCCGGTGGGCACGGCCTACGTGGCGTGGACGGGCATCGGGGCGGTCGGGACCGCGGTGCTCGGAATGGTGCTGTTCGACGAGCCGCGCAACGCGATACGGATCGCGTGCATCGTGGTGATCGTGGCCGGCGTCGCCGGCCTGCGGATCACGTCGGAGTGACCGTGGGATCGCGCGAAGTGCGCGACCCCGCTTGCGCGGCGCCTCTCGCGGCGCCGCGGGACTACTTCGA
>CAZIZD010000409.1:0-4085 GCA_964543615.1 uncultured Alcaligenaceae bacterium
GTGCTGGCCGCGATCTTGGCACCCGTGGCGTACGAGCCCGTGAAGAACACGCCGTCCACCGACTGGCGCAACAGCGCGTTGCCGACCTTGCCGTCGCCGACGACGACGATGAAGACGTCCTCGGGGATCCCGGCCGCGTGCAGCATGTCGGCGATGTGCATGCCGGTGAGGGTCGCGAACTCGGAGGGTTTGTACAGGACCGCGTTGCCCGCCGCGAGCGCCGGCACGAAGACGTTGCCGCCGACGAAATAGGGGTAGTTCCACGCCGAGATGTTGGCGATCACGCCGAGCGGATCGTGCGCGATGCGCTCCTGCATCTTGTTGGGCGCATCCTCGAACACCTTCTCCTCGCGCAGCGCGCGCTCGGTTTCCTCGAGGAAGAAGTCGATGCGCCCGGTGAGGCCGTTCAACTCGTTGCGCGACTGGCGAATGGGCTTGCCGACCTCGAGCGAGAGCGTGCGCGCGAGCTCGGGCATGCGCTCGACCACGAGCTCGCGGAACTTGCGGATGGCCGCGAGCCGCTTCTTGATGGGAACCGCGGCCCACGCAGGCTGCGCGGCGCGCGCGCGTTCGTACTTGGCGCGGACGGACTTCGGCGTGTCGGCGGCGACGTCGATGAGCGTTTCGCCGGTGGCGGGATTGGTGATTTTCATGGGGTCCCTGATGTGGGTCGGGCGTCAGCCCGACGCGAATGACGAGGCAGACGCAAGTGCGCGCCTCGCGCGCGCGGCGGTCGCCAGGAAATCGTCGAGGAGCGGAGTGTCGTCGATGAAGCCGGGATCGCCCGGCGGATGGAACTCAGGATGCCACTGTACGCCGAACACATACGAGGGCCCGGTCCAGCGGATCGCTTCGACGATGCGATCGGGCTCGGACCACGCCTCGACCACCAGCTCGCGACCCAGGTCCTTCACCGCCTGATGATGCACCGAGTTGGTCTTGACGAGCGCGGCGCCGGGATACAGGCGCGCGAGTCCGCTGCCGGGCACGATCGACGCCGCGTGGCTGTTCTTCTCGTAGATCGACTGCATTCGGTGGCGCAGCGCATCGGGCCGCTGCGTGGGAATGTCCTGGTAGAGCGTGCCGCCCAGCGCGACGTTGATCACCTGAGCGCCGCGGCATAGGCCGAGCACGGGCTTGCCCTCGCGCATGAACGCGCGCATGAGCGCGATTTCGTAATCGTCGCGAATGCGGTCGCCGCTCCACTGCGGTCTCATGGGCGTCTCGCCGTACGAGGTGGGGGATACGTCGGCACCACCCATGAGCACGAGGCCGTCGATCTCTTCCGCGTAATGGCCCAGCGTGACCGCGCTGCCGGGACGACGCGTGCCGCCCTCGGGGGAGGGCACCATGAACGCGAGCACGTCGCGCTGCATGAGCCAGTGCGCGACGTTCTGCTCGATGTACTGCAGCGTCATGCCCTGGAAGACGGCGCGCGGCTCGGCGGGATGCATGAACGAGGCCGAGATGCCGATCTTGAGCATGACGCCCGCGCGACGCTACAGCGCCGTGACGAAGAGCTTCTCGAAGTCGGCCTCCGTGCACTTGCGCGGATTGGTCTGGTGGCAGATGTCGGCGGTGGCGATCTCGACCAGCCGCGGGACGTCGGCGCGCACGATGGAGCGGGGTGCGCAATAGTCGGAGAGCCTGGCCGGGATGCCGATCGATGCCTTGAGCTCGGTGAGCCACTCGATGAATGCGCGGGCGCGGGCCTCGGCGCTGCCGTCCTTGCCGTGCGCGACACCCGCCACGTGCGCGAGCTCCGCAAGCTTGTCGGTGGCGGCGGGGAGATTGAACCGCATCACGTGGTCGATCATGATGCCGTTGGCGAGGCCATGGTGCATGTCGGTCACCGTCGACAGGGCATGCGCGCACGAGTGCACGGCGCCCAGGTCTTTCTGGAACGCGATGGCGCCCATCATCGAGGACATGAGCATGTCGCTGCGCGCCGCGAGGTCGCGGCCGTTGGCCACGGCCCTGGGCAACGCGCGTGCCGCGATGCGCACCCCTTCGCGCGCGATGCCGTCGCACAGGGGATGGTAGGCGGGCGACAGGTAGGACTCGACGTTGTGCGTGAGCGCGTCCATGCCCGTAGCCGCGGTGATGAGCGACGGCAGGTCCACGGTCAACTCGGGATCGGCAAACACCGCCTTGGCGAGCAGCAGGGGCGAGAAGATGATTTTCTTGACGTGCGTCGCGTCGTCCGCGATGACCGACGAGCGGCCCACCTCCGAGCCGGTGCCGGAGGTCGTGGGCAGCGCGACGAAGTGCGGGATGGCACGGTCCATCGGCCGTACGTTGGGATGGTCCCATGCGTACTCGAGGATGTCGCCCGGATGCGTGGCCATGAGCGCGACGGCCTTGGCCACGTCGAGCGCGGCGCCGCCTCCCAGGCCCACCACTGCGTCCGCGCCGTGGGCCTTGTAGGCGGCGGCGCCGTCCATGACCTGCTGGCGCACCGGATTGCCGGAAATGCCCGAGAATACCGCCGTGTCGAGGCCCGCGAGCTCCTCGAGGAACTGCGGCAGCAACGGCAGCGCGGCGATGCCACGGTCGGTGACGACCAGCGGGCGCTTCACGCCCTGTTGCGCGAGATGCCCGGCAACGAGCTTGCGCGCGCCCGCGCCAAAGTGGATGGTAGTGGGGAAGGCGAATTTTTCGATGGACATGGTGTTGGTGTCTCGAGCTCGTAGGTCGGGTTTCGGCCCGACGGGATGCCGCGCCGGGCATGTGCCCGGCCTGTTTTCAAGATGCGGCGTCTAGATGATCTCGAAATAGCGCTTGAGTTCCCAATCGGTGACGCCGTCGAGCCACTGGCGCCACTCCCACTCGCGCGTCGCTGCGAAGTGGTCGACGAAGTCGTCGCCGAACCAGTCGCGCGCAGCCTCGGATGTCCTGAATGCGCGCGTGGTCTCGATGAGCGTGCGCGGCGCCCGCGCAATGTTCTCGGCCCCCTGGTTGGTGCCGGTGATCGGCTTCGCGGTGAGCTTCAAATTCTTCTCGACGCCATGCAGGCCCGCCGCGATCACGGCCGCCATGGCAAGGTACGGATTCACGTCCGCACCGGGACAGCGCGTCTCGAGGCGCGTCGATTTGGGCGATCCGGCAATCACACGGAAGCTCGCGGTCCGGTTGTCCACACCCCACGTGGGCTTGACCGGCGCCCAGAAGCCGTCGACGAGGCGCTTGTAGCTGTTGATCGTGGGCCAGAACATCGGCGCGAATTCCATTGCAACCGCGATCTGCCCCGCGAGATAGCTCTCGAAGAGGCGGCTCATGCCGTGGTTGCCCTTGGCATCGAAGAAGAGGTTCTTCTTGCCGTCGGAGAGCGACTGGTGGATGTGTCCCGAGCAGCCCGGATACTGCTGGCTCCACTTGGCCATGAAGGAGGGCATGATCCCGAAGCGCGCGCCGATCTCCTTGGCGCCCGTCTTGAAGAGGATCGCGCGGTCGGCCTGCTCCAGCGCGTCGGAGAAGAGGATCGCGGCCTCGTACACGCCCGGCCCCGTCTCGGTGTGCAGTCCCTCGACCGGAACGCCGAACGCCGCCATGTCGTTGAAGAGCGCCTCGAAGAACGGACGCGACGTGTTGGCGCGCAACAGCGAGTAGCCGAACATCCCCGGCGTGATCGGCTCGGGACCCACACCTTTCTTCGCGGCCCACGTCTGCGGCGTCTCCGCGAAGTTGAACCACTCGAACTCCATGCCGCACATCGGCGTCACGCCGAGCTTCTCCGCGCGCGCGAGCACGCGCTTCAAGAGTTGGCGCGGACAGATCGACAGCGGGACTTCCTTGCCGTTGCGCGTCGTGACGAAGTCGCCCAGGAAGAAGGGGACGCCGTCGTCCCATGGCACGTTGCGATGCGTGCCGAGGTCGATGCGCGCGAGCGCATCGGGAAAGCCCTTGTGCCACCCGGTGAGCGTGGTGTTGTCGTAGCAGACGTCCTGCGAGTCCCATCCGAACACGACGTCGCAGAATCCGAAGCCGCCCTCTGCCGCGGACTCGAACTTGTCCTTGTGGATGTACTTGCCGCGCAGGATGCCGTCGATGTCGGAGACTGCGACCTTGACGCGGGTGCCGGGCGC
>CAZIZD010000410.1:0-4065 GCA_964543615.1 uncultured Alcaligenaceae bacterium
CACGGCCGCCAACACCGGCACGTGCACGGGCGTGACCAACACGGCCACGGTCGTCACCATGGCCAACGGCACGTCGATTCCCGTCGGAGGCTGCACGATCGTCGTGACCATCACGTCGAGCACGCCAGGCTCCGTCACCAACACCACGGGAACGCTCACCACGAACGCAGGCAATGCGCCGCCCGCGTCCGCGCCGCTCACCGTCACCGCGGCCAACGCGACGCTCGGCAAGAGCATCGTGCCTGGCACCATCGGCATCGGCGGCAGCGCCACTCTGACGCTTACGCTCGGCAATCCGAACGCGACGCCGCTTACGCTGCAATCGCCGTTCGTCGACACGATGCCCGCCGGCGTCACGATCACCGGTGCGAACAGCGGCACATGCACAGGCGTGACCAACACGACGACGTCGGTCACGATGGCGGCCGGATCGCAGATTCCGGCCGGCGGCTGCACGATCGTGCTGACGATCACGTCGAGCACGCCGGGGTCCGTCACCAACACCACCGGACCGCTCGTGACCGAAGGCGGCACCGCGCCGCCCGCGAGCGCGCCGCTCACCGTGACCGCGACGGCCGCATCGCTTGCGAAGTCGATCGCGCCCGCGTCGATTCCCTCGGGCGGCACGGCGACGATGACGATCACGCTCGGCAACACGAACGGCGCCGCGATCACCCTCACCGCGCCGTTCACCGACACGATGCCCGCGGGTGTCACGACCATCGGCACCAATACCGGCACGTGCACGGGCGTCACGGTCACGCCGACCACCGTCACCATGGCGAGCGGCACCGACATTCCCGTCGGCGGCTGCACCATCGTCGTGACCCTCACGTCGACGACGGTCGGGACGGTCACCAACACGACCGGGACGCTCACGACCAACGCGGGCTCCACCCCGCCCGCGAGCGCACCGCTCACGGTCACGTCGTCGAACGCGGGACTCGGGAAGGCGATCACGCCCGCGAGCATCGCGCAGGGCGGCACCGCCACGCTCACGCTCACGCTGTCGAACACGAGCGGAGCACCGATCACGCTGACCGCGCCGTTCGTCGACACGATGCCAGCAGGGATCACGACGACGAGCGGCAACACCGGCACGTGCACCGGCGTCACCGTGACGCCGACGACGGTGACGATGGCGAGCGGATCGAGCATTCCGACCGCAGGGTGCACGATCGTGGTGACGATCACGTCGTCCACGGTGGGAACGGTCACCAACACGACCGGCATCCTCACCACCACCGGCGGCGCAGCTCCGCCCGCGAGCGCGCCACTCACCGTGCTCGCGCCGCCGACGCTTGCGAAGACCATCGCGCCCGCGACGATCGCGGCCGGCGGCACGGCCACGCTCACGCTGACGCTGGGCAACACCAACACTGCGCCCATTGCGCTCACGGCGCCGTTCACCGACGTGATGCCCACGGGCGTGACCACGGTCGGCGGCAACACGGGTACGTGCTCCGCGGTGACGGTGACTTCGACCACCATCACCAAGGCGAGCGGATCGACGATTCCCGTCGGTGGCTGCACGATCGTCGTGACGATCACGTCGTCCACGACCGGCACCGTCACCAACACGACGGGAACGCTTACCACCGAAGCCGGCAACGCGCCGCCCGCGAGCGCGCCGCTCACCGTGACCGGAGGCGGCGGCATCGCCTCGCTCGCCAAGACGATCGCGCCGGGCCTCGTGGAGCCGGGCGGAAGCGCCACGCTTACCATCACGATCGGCAACGCCGGCAGCGGACCGCTGGTGCTCACCGCGCCGTTCACTGACCCGATGCCTGCGGGCATGACCGTGACGTCGGCGCACACCGGCACGTGCGCGGGAGTGACGACCACCGCGACGCTCATCACGATGGCCACTGGCACCTCCGTGCCACCGGGCGGCTGCACGATCGTCGTGACGGTCACGTCGTCGACGCCGGGAACCGTGACCAACGTGACGAGCCCGCTGGTGGCGGGCAGCGTGACGGCGCCGGCCGCATCGGCGCCGCTCGCGGTAACGGTGGCGCCGATCCAGGTGCCGGTGAATGCGCCGCTCGCGCTGCTGCTTACGATGCTGCTGATCGCGTTCGCGGGCGCCGTCGCGCTCGCGCGGAAGGTGCCGCCGTCACGCTAGCCTTCGCACGAACTTCGCACGAAAAGAAAAAGGCCGGGGAAGATCCCCGGCCTTTTCAATTGCGCGATCTGTGCTGCGTCAGGAGGCCTGGATGTTGCTGGCCTGCTTGCCCTTCGGGCCTTGCGTGACTTCGAAGGAGACCTTCTGGCCTTCCTTCAGCGTCTTGAAGCCCGGCATGTTGATCGCGGAGAAATGCGCGAAGAGATCCTCGCCGCCACCATCCGGCGTAATGAATCCGAAGCCTTTCGCGTCATTGAACCACTTCACGGTACCTGTTGCCATTTCCGAATTTCCTTAAGATAAATTATCGGCGGGCGGGTGCCCGCCCCATGTTTCATTCTCAAGGACAGAAAAGTACGGGACCGCGATCACGGGGATCGGGCTTGGACGTGCTTTAGTACTTGAAACAAAACACCTTTGGGAGCATACGCGAACCCGGAGGGTTTGGGAATACCCCTTCCAGGGTGCATTGACCCATTCGATAGACCCGCCACTACCGCCCGAGTTCCCGGCGAACGATGGACGCGCCTGCGGCCAGCGCCCGGAGCTTGCCCCGGGCAACTTCCCGCGATAGCGGCACCATCCCGCAGTTCGTACAGGGGAACATGCGTTCGGCAGGGACGAAGGCCAGCGCCGCCCGGATCGTTGCCGCCACCTGATCTGGGGTTTCCACCTGTTCCGAGGCCACGTCGATCGCCCCGACCAGCACGTCCTTGCCGGCGAGCAGCGCCATGAGATCGAGCGGCACGTGCGAGTTGGCGCACTCGAGGGACACCTGGGCGATGCTCGACCCGGCGAGGAGGGGAAACGTCTGCTCGTACTGGCGCCACTCCGACCCGAGCGTCTTCTTCCAGTCGTTGTTGGCCTTGATCCCGTAGCCGTAGCAGATGTGGACCGCGGTCTTGCAGCGCAGGCCGGCGGCCGCGCGTTCCAGCGCAGCGATGCCCCAGTCGCGGACCTCGTCGAAGTACACGTTGAACGCGGGCTCGTCGAACTGCACGGTTGCCACGCCGGCTTCCTCGATCGCGCGCGCCTCGGCGTTGAGAATCTCGGCGAACGCGAACGCGAGCTTCTCGCGACTCCGGTAATGGCCGTCGTAGAGGGTGTCGACCATGGTCATCGGACCGGGCAGCGTGTACTTCACCGGCCTGCCCGACTCGCTCACGACGAACCGTGCGTCGTCGACGTAGATGGGATGCCGCCGCGCGACCGGCCCGACCACCATCGGCACGTCGGCGTCGTAGCGGTTGCGGATGCGCACCGTCTTCTTGTTGGCGAAGTCGACGCCGTCGAGGCCTTCGATGAATGTCGTGACGAAGTGGCGCCGGGTCTGCTCGCCGTCGGTGACGATGTCGATGCCGGCGTGCTCCTGGTCGAAGAGCGCGAGACGGACGGCATCGCGCTTGCCCTGCGCGAGCGCTTCACCCTCGAGCTTCCACGGTGCCCAGAGCTGGTTCGGCTCGGCGAGCCAGGCGGGCTTGGGCAGGCTGCCCGCGATGGTGGTGGCGAGTAAGGTCATGGAAATGGGGTCGGGTTCGAATTCGTCGAGAGTGTAGTGCCTCCGGCCGGCCGGACAGTGCGAATTTCGAACCCGGCGGCGGCGATTGGTCAGGCCGCTTGACCACATCCGGCGCGCCCCGTACCCTTGCCGCGCCCGTTCACTTATCGCAATTCCGATGGCCCGGATCCTCTACGCCGACAACGACTACACGAGCATCGACCTCGAGCGCGCGCTGTTCGAGCCCGCCGGACACGAGATCGTCGTGGCGCAGTGCAAGACGGAAGGGGACGTCATCGAGCACGGCAAGGGGTGCCGCGCGATCCTCCTCCAGTACGCGCCGATCACGGCCCGGGTGGTGAACGCCCTTCCCGACCTCGGCATCGTGAGCCGCATCGGCTCGGGTTACGACACCGTCGACACGGAAGCCTGCGAAAAGGCC
>CAZIZD010000411.1:0-4042 GCA_964543615.1 uncultured Alcaligenaceae bacterium
CTGTACGTCGGGCAGGGCGAGCAGCGTGCGCGTGATTGATGCGATGTCCTGCGCGAGTCCTGCGATCGACAGGCAGTCGGCGCGGTTGGGCGTGACCTTGAGCGTGATCAGCGTGTCGTCGAGGTCGAGCGCCTCGCGCAGCGGCGTACCGGGCGCGAGCCTGGGGTCGAGCGGCATGAGGCCGCTCGCGTCCTCGTCGATGCCCAGCTCCTTCGCGGAGCACAGCATGCCGCGGGACTCGACACCGCGCATCGTGGCGCGCTTGATCGCGAGGCCGCCCGGCAGGGTTGCACCTTCGAGCGCGACGGGTGCGAACAGGCCTGCAGCGGCATTAGGCGCGCCGCACACGATCTGCAGGCGCTCGCTGCCGCCGACGTCGACGTCGCACACGCGAAGGCGATCCGCATTGGGATGCGGCGCTATGGACTCGATGCGGCCGACCACTACGCTGCCGAACGCCGGCGCGGCGGGCGCCGCGTCCTCGACCTCGAGGCCGCCCATCGTGAACCGTTCGCACAGCGCGGCGCTGTCGATGCGCGGATCGCACATCGTGCGCAACCAGGATTCGGAGAACTTCATGCGAACTGCCTCAGGAAGCGTAGGTCGTTTTCGTAGAACAGGCGCAGGTCGTCCACCCCGTACCGGAGCATCGCGAGCCGGTCGGCACCCATGCCGAACGCGAACCCCTGGAACTCCTCGGGATCGATGTGCACCGCGCGCAGCACGTTGGGATGCACCTGGCCCGAGCCCATGATCTCGAGCCAGCGGCCGTCGCCGAACGCCATGTCGATCTCGGCGGAGGGCTCCGTGAACGGGAAGAAGGAGGGACGGAAGCGCACCTTGAGATCGTCGCGCTCGAAGAACATGCGCAGGAACTCGGTGATCACGCCCTTGAGATCGGCGAAGGTCACGTCGCGGTCGATCCACAGTCCCTCGACCTGGTGGAACATGGGCGAGTGCGTCGCATCGCTGTCGACGCGGTAGACGCGCCCCGGCGCGATGATCTTGATGGGCGGGCGGTGCGCTTCCATGTAGCGCACCTGAATCGGCGAGGTGTGGGTGCGCAGCACCATGCCACCCTCGACGTAGAACGTGTCCTGCATCGAGCGGGCAGGGTGGTTCTCCGGCGTGTTGAGCGCCGTGAAGTTGTGGAAGTCGTCCTCGATCTCGGGGCCATCGGCCACCGTGAAGCCGAGCGAGTGGAAGAGCGTCTCGATGCGCTCCTGCACGCGCGCGAGCGGATGCAGCGTGCCCATGCCGCGTCCCCGGCCGGGCAGCGACACGTCGAGCGCGTCGGCGGCGAGCTTGTGGGCGAGCTTCGCGTCGGCCAGCGCAGTGCGGCGTGCCTCAAGCTCCTGCTCGATGATTGCCTTGACGGAATTGATGCGAGCACCCGCAGCAGGCCGCTCCGAGGCGCCAAGCTTGCCCAGCGCCTTCATGTGCTCCGTGATGGCGCCTGCCTTGCCAAGGTATCTCGCCTTTGCATTCTCCAGGGCAGCAGGGTCGTTGCACGCAGAGAAGTCGCTGCGTGCGCGCTCTACGAGTACCTTCAAGTCATCCATCTTCGTGCCACGCGGTTAGTCCAAAAAAAAAGGGAGGCGGGTTCGCCTCCCTCGTTGTTGCGCGGATCCGATCAGGCCAGAGAGGCTTTGGCCTGCTCCGCGATCTTCGTAAACGCTGCCTTGTCGTGCACGGCGAGGTCGGCAAGAACCTTGCGGTCGATGTCGATCGACGCCTTGGACAGGCCGTTGATGAACGCGCTGTAGGTCATGCCCAGCTCGCGCACGGCGGCGTTGATGCGGGCGATCCACAACGCGCGGAATTCGCGCTTCTTCTGGCGGCGGTCGCGGTACTGGTACTGCCCAGCCTTCATCACCGCTTCCTTGGCGATGCGATAGACGTTGCCGCGGCGGCCGCGGAACCCCTTCGCCTGCTCGAGGACCTTCTTGTGACGGGCGCGCGCCGTTACACCACGTTTGACTCTTGGCATGGCGGGCTCCCGTTACGCGAACGGCATCATCGCGCGGACCGAATCCATGTTGGTGCTGTGGATTTCGGCCGAGCCGCGGCGCTGACGCTTCGACTTGGTGGTCTTCTTGGTGAGGATGTGGCGATTGAACGCCTGCGAGCGCTTGATCGAACCGCTGCCGCGCACGCGGAAGCGTTTCTTGGCGCCCGACTTCGTCTTCATCTTGGGCATTGCAAACTCTCTCTTATTTGCTGCTTTCGGCGGTGCTCTCGGCCGGGTTCGGCGGAGAGGCTTTTGCGGGTTTATCCGCACCGGCCTCCGGCTTGGTTGCGGGATGCTTTTGCGCGACAGGCTTCGTCACGACGACTTTCTTCGGGGCCAGCAGCATCACCATTTGCCGGCCTTCGATCCTCGGGAACGACTCGACCACGCTGTGCGGTTCGAGGTCGGTCCTGATGCGTTCGAGAAGGCGCACACCGAACTCCTGATGCGCCATCTCACGCCCGCGGAAGCGCAGCGTGATCTTCGCCTTGTCGCCTTCCCCCAGGAACCGGATGAGGTTGCGCAGCTTGATCTGGTAATCGCCTTCGTCAGTGCCAGGCCGGAACTTCACTTCCTTGACCTGGATCTGCTTCAGCTTGAGCTTCGCCTCGTGCTGCTTCTTGGCCTCGCGATACTTGAATTTGCCGTAATCCATGATCCGGCAAACCGGGGGCTTGGCCATGGGCGCGATCTCGACCAGGTCGAGTTCCGCCGCCTCAGCCTTCGCCCGTGCATCCGCGAGGGACACGATTCCGAGTTGCTCACCTTCTTCACCAACCAAGCGGATTTCGGGAGCGGTGATTTCCGCGTTGATCCGCTGATACTTGTCGAGGGCCAGTGTCTAGATCTCCGTAAGCGACAAAAAACGGCCGGGTCCCGGGCTAACGCGGCTTGGCAATTGATGTGTTGGATCAATTGCTTAGCTACGCGCCGCGACCTCCTTGCGGAGGCGCTCCAGCAAGGTATCGAGGGACATTGCCCCAAGATCCTCGCCGCCGCGGGTACGCACGGCCACTGTAGAAGCCTGCTGCTCCTTATCGCCCACGATGAGCTGATAGGGGAGCTTTTGCAAGCTATGTTCCCGAATTTTATAGGTAATTTTCTCGTTGCGCAAATCGGCCGCAGCGCGGAATCCGGCCGCTTTGAGGGCGCCTACGATGTCCTGGGCATAGGACGCCGTGCGGTCCGTGATGTTGAGGACGACCGCCTGCTGTGGCGCGAGCCACAGCGGCATGGCGCCGGCGTAGTTCTCGATGAGCATGCCGATGAAGCGCTCGAGCGAGCCCACGATCGCGCGGTGCAGCATCACCGGCGTCTTGCGCGTGTCGTCGGCCGCGACGTACTCGGCGCCCAGGCGCCCCGGCATCTGGAAGTCCACCTGCATCGTCCCGCATTGCCACGAGCGGCCGATCGAGTCCTTGAGGTGGTACTCGATCTTGGGGCCGTAGAAGGCGCCCTCGCCGGGAAGTTCCGTCCATTCCACGCCGCACTCGCGCAGTGCGTTGCGCAGCGCGTTCTCGGCGCGGTCCCAGGTCGCGTCGTCGCCCAGCCGCATCTCCGGCCGCAGCGCGATCTTGATCGCGATGTCGGTGAAGCCGAAGTCCCTGTACACGGCGAGCGAAAGCCTGTTGAACGCGACGCACTCGCCCTGGATCTGGTCCTCGCTGCAGAAGATGTGACCGTCATCCTGCGTGAAGCCGCGCACCCGCATGATCCCGTGCAGCGCGCCCGAAGGCTCGTTGCGGTGGCACTGCCCGAACTCGCCGTAGCGCAACGGCAGGTCGCGGTAGCTTCGCAGGTCGCTGTTGAAGATGAGGATGTGGCCGGGGCAGTTCATGGGCTTCACCGCGAAGTCGCGCTTCTCCGACTCCGTCGTGAACATGTTCTCCTTGAAGTTCTGCCAGTGGCCCGAGCGCTCCCACAGGCTGCGGTCGAGGATCTGCGGCGCCTTCACTTCGAGGTAGCCGTTGTCCTGGTAGACCTTGCGCATGTACTGCTCGACCTGCTGCCAGATCGACCAGCCCTTCGGAT
>CAZIZD010000412.1:0-4032 GCA_964543615.1 uncultured Alcaligenaceae bacterium
CGTGAGCGATGCGCTCGTGCGCGCCGCGGGCCGCGGCGTGGCGGTGCGCGTGCTCATGGATGCGATCGGATCGCGCGCCGGGCTCGAGCACCTGCGCCCGGTGCTGCGCGCCGCCGGCGCCGAGGTGGTTCCCGTGATGCCCTTGCGGCTGTGGGGCCCCAATGCGGCGAGATTCGACCTGCGCAACCATCGCAAGCTCGTGGTGGTGGACGGCGCATGCGCCTATTTCGGGTCGCAGAACATCGTGAGCGCGCATGCCAACGCGGGCATGGTCAACGAGGAGATGCTGGTGCGCGCGACCGGACCGATCGTGCGACACCTGCACGCGGTGCTGCTGGGCGATCGCTACCTCGAGCTGGGAACGCTGCCGCCGGAGTCGGACGACTTGAGCCCGGTACCCCACAGAGATTCGACGGAGGGGCTGGCGCAGGTGGTGCCGAGCGGCCCCGGATACAACGAGGGCACGGCGGAGGAGGTGATGATCGCGCTCATGTACGGCGCGCGCTCGCGCGTGGTGCTGACGTCGCCGTACGTGATTCCGAGCGAGCCCTTTCTGGTGGCGATGTGCAGCACCGCGCGCCGCGGCGTGTCGGTGGACCTGATCGTCGATGCCGAGTCGAACAAGCCGCTGGTGCAGCTTGCGCAGCGCTCCTTCTACGACCGCATGCTCGATGCCGGCGTGGCGATCCAGCGGCATCACGGGAGCTTCCTGCATGCCAAGCACATGAGCGTGGACGACGACGTGGCGCTCATCGGCTCCTCCAACCTCGACATACGGTCGTTCGCGCTCAATGCCGAAGTGAGCGTGCTGGTCTACGACCGTGCGGTGGTGGCCGACCTGCGCCGGATCCAGGAGGGCTATCTGGCGCACTGCGATCGCCTGACGCTCGAGGAGCGGGCGAAGCTGCCCATGACCTCGCGCGCGCTGGAGAACGTGGCGCGGCTCACCGACTCGCTGCTCTAGACGCCTACGACGCCAGGCGCGCTGCGGGCAAGACCGGCACGGAGGCTTTGGCCGTCGGGGCACGGAGGCGCGACGCGAAGGCGGGGATGCGCCTTCGCCACAGATGCAGCACGGCGCGCGGACTCGCGCCGAGCAGATGCAACTGCAATGCGCAGCCCGCGAGTGCAGCAAACAGCGCGAACGCGCCGAGCCCGCGCACGAACGGCACCGGCCCCAGCAAGACAAAGAATGCACCGAGCCCCGCGCCCGAAGCGAAAAGCCCGAGCGCCGCTTCCGCCATGCGCGCACGTGCGCCGCGCGCTCTCACGGGTTGCGCCACCAGCGAAGATCCGCACCCTCGACCGCGGGCTCACGCGGGCCGCGCCGCATCAAGCGCAGCGCGAGGGCCACGGCAAGCAAAGCGAGCGAGCCCGTGAGAATCCAGTCGTTCAAGGTCATGCCGCCGCTCGTGAACGGCACGGGGATGGGCCAAAGCGCGGGCGAAGCGAACGCGGGCGACAGGGCGGTGAGCGCCGCAAGCGCGGTGATGACTCGAAGGAACGGCCGGTTCGACGTGGTATTCATGACGGCACCTCCTGAATCCCGAAGATTGAAGCCTCATGGTGAACACGTCGCGGGCCGAAGCCGATCGGCGGATGCTCGATTCGCGTGTGGGAGTGGTCCGACGCAACGTCACGAACGGGCTTCGGCGAGGGCCCGGCGCATGCGCGCGAGGTCGTAGCCGTCGCGGCGCGCCTCGTACTCCTCGATGAGGACGACGAGCTCGTCGAAACGCCGGCCGGCCGGCGATTCGGGGTCGGCGAGCATGAGGTCGCCGAGCTCGTCGAGGGCCCGGGCGTAGGCCTTTTCGTCGTCGAGCGTGCGTGGATCGAGCAGATGGGGCATGGCGGTCTCCGTGAGTGAACGACCGCATGGTGGCGGCGCCGGCCCGGTGCCGCCATCCGACTTACGGATGATGTCGCCTCAAGCCTGCGCGGCGGGCCGTTCCTCGGGCTGGCGCTGTCCGCGGTGCGCGAGCGCGGTCATCGCAGAAGTGGCGAGCACCACCAGCATCACGGCGCCGAACGGGAAGCCGTCGAGCTTGCCCGTCTCGCGCGCGGACAGGAACAGGAGCACCGTGATGAGGCCCCGCGGCGCGACCCAGAGAAGCTGCGCGATCTCTTCCCGCCGCAGCGCCTTGAGGATCAGCCAGCGCGTCGCGAGGATCGCGGCGATGCCGGCGAGCGCGACGAGGATCGCCTCGATCGACAGCATCGAGCGCACTTCGGTCCAGTAACCGAGCAGCAGGAAAAAGAAGCTCTTGGTGGCGAACGTGAGCTCGGCCACGAGTCCCTTGAATTCGCGCAGCGTCTGCTCGTAGCCGTCGTTTTGCAAATCGCGTACCGCCGCATGCCACGTGACGAGGTTGGGATTGTTGATGATGAGGCCGCACACCAGCACGATGATCAGCGGCGAGAGGTGCATCTCCTTGCCGATCGCGTAAAGGAAGACGAGGCCCGCGAGCAGCGGCAGGAACCGCACGTGCCCCACGATCTGGTTGATGAAGTAGAAGAGCGCCAGCGCCGCGAGGATGGCGGCCGCGAGGGAGATTGCGCCGCCCCCCACGAGGTCCATCGTGAAGTCCTGCATCGAGCCGTCCGCAGAGACCCACGCGTAGAACACGAGCACGCCTAGGATGTCCGAGAACGAGGACTCGTAGACGACGAACTCGCGCGTCCTTTCGGGGAGACCCTGTGCGCTGGGAATCGCGACGGCGCTGCTCACCACGGCGAACGGAATGGCCGCGAGCACGGCGAGCGTGGGCGCGAGCCGCAGCAGCAAACCGAAGATCAATGCGAACGATGCGAGCGCGGCGAGGAAGCCGGCAAGCGAGGAAGCCGCGGCAGTGACGATCATTGCCCGCCGCTCGCGGGTGACGGTGAGGTCGAGCGCGCCTTCGAGGACGATCAGGATGAGGCCGATCGTGCCGATCACGGGAACGATCGGCTCGACCCAATGGAACTGCCAGCCGATCGCATCGAGCGCCTGGCGTGCCACCAGTCCCACCACGATCAGCAATACGACGCTCGGCAGGCGGAAACGCCGGCCAAAGTGCTCGATCCCGTAGGCCAGAAGCAACAGGCCCGAGGCCGCGAGGATCGCCGTGTTGGTCACGCGTGCAATTGTGCCCGAGGGCGCGGCTCCCCGGACGCCCGCCCGACGAATCGGCGGTGAAACGACGCGCGCCGGCTGGCGCTCGCCCGAAGGGCGCCGCTACGGAAGCTGGATCTTGCCGCCGCCCGGCAGTCCGCCAATGCCGCCGCCCGCGAGGGCGGATGCGGCGCCGGCCGGCGGGACGATGAGTCCCGAGGAAGCCTGGCGGCGCAACTCCTGCAGTTCCTTCATCGTGCGCTCGATGCCGGCACGCGCCGCATCGGCGTAGTTGGCAACCGCCTGCGCCAGGTCGTCGGCCTCGATTTCGAAGCTTACGGGGAGGGCGCCCATGTTGGTCATGATCTGCGCTTCGCCCGTGTACACGGTCTTGCGGGCGCCGTCGGGCGCGCCGGTGGCGGTGATGGGCACCAGCATGCGGATCGTGCCGATCCGGCGGTCGGTGACGATTTCCTCGCGGAAGAGGGCTTCCGCGTCCATCGCGGCGTCGTTCGGGGTTCGGGTATCGGCCATGGCGGTTGGGGAGGGCTCTTGAAAGGGGCGTAGTTTAGAGGAAGATGAAGGCGCCGCCCGCGATGTCAACCGAGCCGCTCGCGGCGGCGTTGCTGGAGTACGAGGGCCGTGCGGCTTGCGGCCGTCCGCCGGAACCGGGCTGCGACGGCCGGGTCCTAAGACGATATGCGGGAGGAATCATGAAGATCGTAGCCGTGCTGTGCCTCGCCTTTGCGGCACTGGTCGCGCACGACGTCGCCTCGGCCCAGCGTGGCGGGGGTGGCGGCGGCGGTGGTGGGGGCCGTGGCGGTGGTGGCGGTGGCGGCCCGACCATGGGCGGCGGCGGATACGGCGGCGGCAGCTGGAGCGGCGGTGGCGGCGGCTATCGCGGCGGCAGCTGGAGCGGGGGTAGCGGCGGCTATCGC
>CAZIZD010000413.1:0-3987 GCA_964543615.1 uncultured Alcaligenaceae bacterium
CGCCCGAGTTCGGGATCTACACGTCCGCCGAGTTCCTCTACCGCGCGAACCAGGTCAACGACCTTCTCTACAACGTCGACCAGTCGTGGTCAAAGAATCCCCTCTACGGCTGGGGCCCGATCGGCTACGTGCCGAACGCGGTGGGCACGCCGAGCCCGCCGCTGTCCGCCTTCCTCGCCGACGCCGCGAACCCGGACGTGCTCGTGGAGCGGCTCAACCGGCTGCTCCTGCACGGGACGATGACGCCCGCCGCGCGCAAGACGATCGTCAACACGATCTCGAAGCTCGATCCCGCCAAGCCGCTCCGGCGCGTGAAGATGGCAGTCAACCTCATCCTCGTGTCCGTCGCGTACCAGGTGCAGAAGTGAGGCCCCCCATGAGAACCTCCGCTCCCGTGCTGCGCCTGCCTTCGGCCTCGCGGCGCCGCCTTCTCAAGTTCGCCGTGGCGAGCGGCCTCATCGCGGCGATCGATCGCAACGTCGCGCTCGCCCAGACCGCATCCGACTACCGGGCGCTCGTGTGCGTCAACCTGCAGGGCGGCAACGACGGCGAGAACACGGTGGTCCGCACCGACGCCGCCGGCTACGCGAACTACGCGAACATCCGCAACGTGGCTTCCGGCGTCAACATACCGCTGGCGCAGTTGCTCCCGATCCAGCCGGCGCGCGGCGGACCCGCGTACGGCTTCCATCCCGCATGCGCGGGGTTGCAGGACCTCTTCAACCAGAAGAAGCTCGCGGTCGTCGCCAACGTCGGCATGCTCGCCAAGCCGTCGACCAAGCCGGGACTCGAGACCGGAGGCGCGACGCGGCCGGCCAACCTGTTCTCGCACAGCGACCAGGAGCTCGCCGTGCAGAGCGGGGTGTACACGGGCTTTGAGCGCATCGGCTGGGGCGGCCGCATGGCCGACCGGCTCGACGCGGCCAACCCCGGCACGCTCTTTCCGCCGATGATCTCGGTGCAGGGCCTGCGCACGTACGTGAACGGGCGCACGTCGGTGCCGCTGACGGTGCCGAGCAACCCGTTCTTCCAGCTCGGCAGCAGCGGCGAAGGCAACTTCCAGTACGACGTCCTGCGCGACGCCGCGCTACGCGAGATGCTGGCGCAGGACTACGCGGGCAACGTGTACGACGCGGGCGCGCAGCTGTACGCGCAGGAAGGCATGTCGGCGTCGTCGGTCGTGGCACCCATACTGCAGAACAAGAATTCGGTGGTCACGCCGATCTTCGCGAGCCTCGACACCGACATCAGCCGCCAGTTGAAGACGATCGCGACCTTGATCGAGGGCCGCGCCCAGACGCAGCTGCGCCGCCAGGTGTTCTACGCCAACCAGGGCGGGTACGACACGCACGCCAACCAGCTCGTCCTGCAGGGGGGCTTGCTGGGCGACCTCGCCAAGGCGATGAAGGCGTTCCAGGACGCGATGCAGGCGCTCGGCGTCGCGCAGAACGTGACGCTGTTCACGCTCTCCGAGTTCGGCCGCACGCTCAAGCCCGCGAACAACCAGGGCACCGACCACGGGTGGGGCAACTACGCGTTCGTGAGCGGCGGCGCGGTCAAGGGCGGCGACTTCTACGGCACCGTTCCGGTCGCGGCGCTCGACGGCCCCGACGACCTCGGCAAGAACGGCCGCTGGATTCCCACGACTTCCATCGAGCAGTACGGCGCGACGCTTTGCCGCTGGTTCGGGATCGCGGAAGGCGACCTGCCCTACATCTTCCCCAACATCGGCGCGTTCGCGAACACGAGCCTCGGCTTCATGGCGTAGGGCGTCAGTACCGCGCGTTCCCCGGTGTGCGCGGGAACGGGATCACGTCACGCACGTTCGCGAGGCCCGTCGCGTAGGCGACGGTACGCTCGAAGCCCAGTCCGAAGCCCGCGTGCGGCACGCTGCCGTAGCGGCGCAGGTCGCGGTACCAGCCGTAGTGCGCCGGATCGAGGCCCGTCTCCTTCATGCGCGCGTCGAGGACATCGAGACGCTCTTCGCGCTGGCTGCCGCCGATGATCTCGCCGATGCCGGGCGCCAGCACGTCCATCGCGGCCACGGTGCGGCCGTCGTCGTTGACGCGCATGTAGAACGCCTTGATCGCCTTCGGGTAGTTCATGAGGATCACCGGGCGTCCGACGTGCTTCTCGGTGAGGTAGCGCTCGTGCTCCGATTGCAGGTCGATGCCCCACGACACCGGGAACTCGAACTTCTGCTTGGAGGCCTCGAGGATGCGGATCGCCTCCGTGTAGTCCATGCGCACGAACTCGTGCTCGACGATGCCCGTGAGCTTGGCGATCACGCCCTTCTCGATGCGCTCCTCGAAGAACGCCATGTCGTCGGCGCGTTCGGCGAGCAGGGTCCGAAACACGTGCTTCAGCAGCGCCTCGGCGAGGTCGGCGTCGTCGGCGAGCTGCGCGAACGCGATCTCGGGCTCGATCATCCAGAACTCAGCGAGATGCCGGCTCGTGTTGGAATTCTCGGCGCGGAACGTGGGGCCGAAGGTGTAGACCTTCGACATCGCGAGGCAGTACGTCTCGACGTTGAGCTGTCCCGAGACGGTGAGGAACGCCTCGCGCCCGAAGAAGTCCTGCGCGAAGTCGACCTTGCCGTCCGGCGTGCGCGGGAGGTTGGCGAGGTCGAGTGTCGAAACGCGGAAGAGCGCACCGGCGCCTTCCGCATCCGACGCCGTGATGATCGGCGTGTTCACCCACACGAATCCCTGGCTGTCGAAGAAGCCGTGGATGGCCTTGGCCAGCGTGTGGCGCACGCGCGTCACCGCGCCGATCACGTTGGTGCGCGGACGCAGGTGGGCGACCTCGCGCAGGAACTCGAGCGAGTGCGGCTTGGGCTGGATGGGATACGTGTCGGGATCTTCGACCCAGCCGACCACGCGCACCTCGTCCGCCTGCATCTCGAACGGCTGCCCCTTGGCCGGCGACGGGACGATGCGGCCGGTGGCCTCGACCGCGCAGCCCGCGGTGAGGTGCATCACCTCGCTTGCGTAGTTGGCAAGCGTCTGGGGTGCAACGACTTGCACGGGATGGAAGCCCGACCCGTCGGAGACGTGCACGAACGAAACGCCGGCCTTCGAATCGCGGCGCGTGCGCACCCAGCCGCGGACGGTGGCGGGAGCGTCGGCGGGTGCGCGGCCCGCGAGGATGTCGGCGCAGGAAAAGGTCGTCATGTGTTGCCTCGATGAGATCGTGCCGCAAGTTTACCGAGGATGCCGATGGTCCCGCATCGACCCGCGTCAACTGCAAGGCGGCGTCGATGTGCGCACTGGCATACTTGGGGTGGCGATCCGCGCATTGAAAACCGCTCCCCTTCCCTCCGATCTCGTCGTCATCGTCGCCGGCGTCTGCGCCGCGATGCACGTCGGCAAGCTGCCGCCCGCGCTGCCGGAGCTGCGCGAGGCGTTCGGCATGTCCCTCGTCGACGCGGGATTCCTGCTGTCCATCGTGCAGTTCGCGGGCATGGCCGGCGGCATCTTGATCGGCCTCTTCACGGATGGCCTGGGCTCGCGCCGGAGCATCGTGTACGGCCTCGTCGCCCTCTCCCTCGCAAGTGTTGCGAGCGGCTTCGCCCGCGAGCTCTGGCAGCTCATGATCCTGCGCGCGATCGAGGGGCTCGTGTTCTACGTGGCGATCCTGCCGGTCCCGCGCGTGCTGCGCTCGCTCGTGCCGCCGGAACGCCTTGCGCTGAAGCTCGGGCTCTGGGGCGCGTTCATGCCGATCGGCACCGCGCTCGCTCTCCTGTTCGGCCCCTGGGTGATCGCCGTCGCGGGGTGGCGGGGCTGGTGGTGGCTCCTCGCCGCGATGACCATGGCCATGGCGCTCGGTGTCGCGGCGGCGGTCCCCCGCGACGCGCAGGGCATTGCCATTGGACGCGCGGAGCGCGCCGGCGCGTCGCGACTGCGGGCAACGCTCACCGCGCGAGGTCCCTGGCTCGTCGCGCTCACGTTCGGCGCGTACAGCTGCCAGTGGATGGCGATCATCGGC
>CAZIZD010000414.1:0-3979 GCA_964543615.1 uncultured Alcaligenaceae bacterium
GCGACGCACCGTGCGAGACCTCGCCCATGATCCATTCCTCGAGCCGCTCCTGCTCGAGGGCATCGGCGACCAGTTGGTCGACGTAGGCGGCGGGGATCAGCACCGCGCCATCGTCGTCGACCACGACGACGTCGTCGGGAAAGACCGCGACGCCGCCGCAGCCGATGGGCTGTCCCCACGCGACGAAGGTGAGCCCCGCCACCGAAGGCGGCGCGGCCGCGCCCTGGCACCACACCGGAAGTCCCGTGCCCCTCACGCCCGCGACGTCGCGCAGCACGCCGTCGGTGACGAGCGCGGCCACGCCGCGCTTTTGCATGCGTGCGCAGAGGATGTCGCCGAAGATGCCCGCGTCGGTGACGCCCATGGCGTCGACGACGGCCACGCATCCCTCGGGCATCGCCTCGATGGCCGAGCGCGTCGAGATGGGATTGGACCAGGACGCGGGGGTCGCCAGGTCCTCGCGCGCGGGCACGAAACGCAGCGTGAAGGCGGGTCCGACGATGCGCGGATGACCCGGCGAAAGCGGCCGCGTGCCGCGCATCCAGACGTTGCGCAGGCCTTTCTTGAGCAGGATGGTGGTGATGGTCGCGGTCGTGACGTGCGACAGCGTCGCGACGACCTTGGCGTCGAGTGGCATCGATGGGGCCCTGGATGCAAAGGCCACATCCTACCAAGTCCCGTGGGCGTCAGCCCGGCGCGGGCCTCAGGCGCGGGCGCTTGAGCATCGCCGCGATGGGCAGCGTCGCCATGAGCGCCTCGAATACGTAGCCGTACAGCGCTCCCGAAGGATGCAGCCCGTCGCTTGCAAAGTAGCGCGCGGGATCGCTCGCGAAAGGACAGACGCCGCGCTCGTGGAAGAAGTCGGCGTAATGCGCGCCGCGATCGCGCGCCGCCTTGGCGTAGAGCTCGCACACCTGGCGCGAGCGGCGCGACACCCACCACGACAGCGGCCGGAAGAACATTGGCACGAGGCCCAGGTTGGGAATGGTGGTCACGATCACGTTCGGCGAGAGCCTGCGTGCGATCGCCATGAGCGCGTCGACCTGCGGTGCGAGCGCGCGCACGGGCGTGCGACGGAGGACGTCGTTGCCGCCGACGTGCACAAGCACGAGGTCATAGCGCCCGGGGCCAACGGCTGCGAGCTGCATGATCACGTCGAGCGTGCGCGCGCCATTGGCCGCACGGTTGACGATGCTGACCTCGGGAAAGCGCAGAGCGAGGCGGCCCGCGATGGACTCCTCGGGCCGCGCCGCCCCCGTTCCGACGCCGGTGCTGTCGCCGACGACGAGCACGGCCGGGGCATGCGGCGTCGCCCCGGCACGCTCGAAGGGGACCGCGGTCTCGACCAGCGCCTCGGCGGCGCGCATCGCTTGCACGAGCCGGGCGACGCGCCACGCACCCGCGAACGCCGTTGCACCGGCGAGGGCGACGACCGCGCCGCCGGCGTTTCGGGTCACAACAGGTCGAGTGAGCATCATGAGTGATCTAGCAAGACGTGCGCCCGATCGGGCCGCAGGCTGAAACCAGCCGACGAACGCAAGCTTACCGCGTCGTCGTGACAGTTTTGTCTACGGTGCCGTCCGGGTTGCGGGTGCGGTCGACGACGGTCGTCGCGCCGTTTGGACCGTTGCGCACGGCGTCGGTTGCACCGGTCGCGTCCTTGCTCCGGTCGACGGTGGACACCTTGCCGTTGCGGCCCGTGTGCGTGGCGTCGACCGTTCCATCGGCGCCGCGATAGCGATCCGTGGTGGCCGTCTTGCCCTTGGGTCCGGTGACCGTCTTGTCGGTGAGCCCGTCCGCGCCCTTGCTTCGATCCACCGTGGTGGTCCCACCCTTGGGGCCGGTGCGCGCCGCGTCGACGGCCCCGTCGGCACCCTTGCTGCGGTGAACGCTATGGGTCTTGGTGTCCGCGAGCGCAGTGGCCGACAGCGCGACGGGGAGCGCCGCCGCAACGGCAAGGTGAATCGCAAGCTTCCGGTGCATGGATCGTCCTCCCTCGTGAGGCGCCTGGCTGGCGCGTTGTGCAAGGAACGGACAAGCCCCGCGCGCGGCGCACGCGAAGTTGTAACGCGGTGTTACTTCGGCGTTACAAAACGGCGCCGGGCCGAGTCGACTTCCCGCCGCGCGTCGCAGTCGTGCATGTGGTCGTTCACGAGTCCCATCGCCTGCATGAACGCGTAGACCGTCGTGGGACCGACGAACGTCCAGCCGCGGCGCTTCAGATCCTTCGCGAGCGCGACCGACTCCGCGGACGTCGCCATCGTGGCAAGGACTTCGCGCGTGAGCTTGCGCGGGCGCGTCGACGCCGCGGGCTCGTAGCTCCAGAAGTAGGCCGCGAGCGATCCCTGCTCGTCCGCGAGCTCGCGCGCGCGCTTGGCATTGTTGATGGACGATGCGATCTTGCCGCGATGCCGAACGATGCCGGGATTGCCGAGCATCTTCTCGACGTCGCGCTCGCCCATGCGCGCGACGCGCTCGAAGTCGAATCCGCGGAAAGCCTCGCGGAACGCCTCGCGCTTGCGCAGGATGGTGATCCACGCGAGGCCCGACTGAAATCCCTCGAGGCAAATCTTCTCGAACAGGCGATGGTCGTCGGCGACGGGAAATCCCCACTCGTGGTCGTGGTAGTGGACGTAGAGCGGATCTTCACCGCACCAGAAACAGCGCTTGACGGCGGCGGGGCTTGGCATGCGCGGATTAAAGCACGAAGATATGCGGATGCCGATACGTCCCGCCGCCGTCCTCGCGCTGCTTCTCTTCGCGCTTGCGTCCTTTGCGGCGCGCAGCGCCGAGCTTCCCATCTTCGACGCGCACGTGCACTACAGCCACGACGCGTGGGCCAACCTTCCGCCTCAGGACGCGATTGCGATCCTGCGCAAGGCGGGGCTCAAGCGCGCGCTCGTGTCGAGCTCGGGTGACGAAGGCACGCAGCGTCTCGTCCAGGCCGCGCCCGAGCTCGTCATTCCGTCGCTGCGTCCGTATCGCACGCGCGGCGACGTGAGCACGTGGGTGCGCGACGAGACGGTGACGGCGTTCCTCGAGGATCGCCTGAAGAAGAGCCGTTACGCGGTCATCGGCGAGTTTCACCTCTACGGCGCCGATGCGGATCTCCCCGTGCCCAGGCGCATGATCGCACTCGCGCGCGCCAACAAGGTAGTGCTGCACGCACATTCCGACGCCGATGCGATCGAGCGCATCTATCGCCAGGACCCCGACGCCCGGGTGCTGTGGGCGCACTCCGGCTTCGACCGTCCGGACACCGTGCGCGACATGCTGCGCAAGCACAAGAACCTTTGGTGCGACCTCGCGTTCCGCTCCGAGCATGGCGGCGGCGGCAAGGTTCCCGCCGAGTGGCGCGCGCTCTTCAACGAGTTCCCCGACCGCTTCATGGTGGGCACGGACACGTTCACGCCCGAGCGCTGGCACTACATCGTCGAGCACGCCAACTGGTCGCGCGCATGGCTCGCCGATCTGCCGCCGGCGCTCGCCGAGAAGATCGCGTGGCGCAACGGCGAGGCGCTCTTCTCGTTCTGGAAGCTGCCTTCCGCGCAATGATCCGCAGCCTTGCGGCCGTCGCCTGGATCGTGTGCGGCGCGGCGCACGCCTGCGGAGGCCCGTCCGACAGGATCGTGGAGGGCAAGTCGTACGCGATCGCGTACCGCACCGAGCCCGCGCGCATCGCAATGGGCGAGCACTTCGCCATCGACCTCACCGTCTGTCCGCGCGACAAGGCGCCGCTGCCGCGGTCGGTGCGCGTCGATGCGGGCATGCCCGAGCACAAGCACGGCATGAACTACCGCCCCACCGTGAAGTCCGTGGGCAGCGGCCGCTATCGCGCCGAGGGCATGCTGTTCCACATGAGCGGGCGGTGGGAGATCGCGTTCGACCTCGTGGCCGCGGGCGGAACCGAACGCGTCACGAGTGCGGTGGTGCTGGAGTGAGGCCGTGCCTGCTATGGCTGTGCTTCGCCTGCGTTTCC
>CAZIZD010000415.1:0-3976 GCA_964543615.1 uncultured Alcaligenaceae bacterium
CCTGGTCGCAGATCGGGCAGTCGAGCGGGTGGTTGATGAGCAGGAACTCCATCACGCCCTTCTGCGCGGTGACGGCCTGCTCGGACGCCGTCTGCACCTTCATGCCCTCGGTGACGGGCGTTGCGCAGGCGGGCAGCGGCTTCGGCGCCTTCTCCACCTGCACGAGGCACATGCGGCAGTTGGCGGCGATCGACAGCTTCTTGTGATAGCAGAAGTGCGGCACGTAGATGCCGAGCGCATTCGCGGCCTCGATCACCGTGGTGCCGGGCGCAACCTGCGTCTGCTTGCCGTCGATTTCGATGTTCAGCATGACGTCGTGTATCGATTCAAAGGTACGGCGCGACTAGGCACTTCTTGTGGTCGATGTGGTGCTGGAACTCGTCGCGGAAGTGCTTGAGGAAGCTCTTCACCGGCAGCGCGGCCGCGTCGCCCAGCGCGCAGATCGTGCGGCCGGCGATGTTGTCGGCCACGTTGTTCAGCACGTCGAGATCCTCGGGGCGGCCCTCGCCGTGCTCGATGCGATGGACCATCCGGTAGAGCCAGCCCGTGCCCTCGCGGCATGGCGTGCACTGCCCGCAGGACTCCTCGTAGTAGAAGTACGACAGCCGCACGAGGCTTCGCACCATGCAGCGCGTCTCGTCCATGCAGATGACCGCGCCAGACCCCAGCATCGATCCCGCCTTGGCGATCGAGTCGTAGTCCATGTCGGTCTGCATCATCACGTCGCCGGGCAGCACGGGCATCGACGATCCGCCTGGGATGCAGGCCTTGAGCTTGCGGCCGCCGCGCATGCCGCCGGCCATCTCGAGAAGCGTGGCGAACGGCGTGCCGAGCTTCACCTCGAAGTTGCCGGGACGCTCGACGTCGCCCGACACCGAGAAGAGCTTGGTGCCGCCGTTGTTCGGCTTGCCGAGGTTGAGGAACGCATCGCCGCCGTTGCGCATGATCCACGGCGCCGCGGCGAAGGTCTCGGTGTTGTTGATGGTCGTGGGCTTGCCGTACACGCCGAAGGACGCCGGGAACGGCGGCTTGAAGCGCGGCTGGCCCTTCTTGCCCTCGAGGGACTCGAGCAGCGCGGTTTCCTCGCCGCAGATGTACGCACCGAAGCCGTGGTGGTTGTGGAGGTGGAACGAGAAGCCGCTGCCGAGGATGTCGTCGCCGAGCAGGCCCGCGGCGTAGGCCTCCTCGATGGCCTCCTCGCAGCGAAGGTACACGTCCCAGATCTCGCCGTGGATGTAGTTGTAGCCGCGGTTCGCGCCCATCGCGTACGCGCCGATGGCCATGCCCTCGAACACCGCGTGCGGGTTGTAGCGCAGGATGTCGCGGTCCTTGAACGTGCCCGGCTCGCCCTCGTCGGAGTTGCACACGACGTACTTGTCGCCGACGTAATTCTTGGGCATGAAGCTCCACTTGAGCCCCGTAGGAAATCCGGCGCCGCCGCGGCCGCGCAGCGCCGACTTTTTCAGCTCGGCGATGATCTGGTCGGGCGGTGTCTTCTCGGCGAGGATCTTGCGCAGCGCGGCATAGCCGCCCCGCGCCTCGTAGTCCTTCAGGCGCCAGTTGCTGCCGTTGAGCCCGGCCATGAGGATGGCATCGGGCCCGTAGTTCAGGAACTCGGAAGGAGCGTTCATTTGCCGGGCCACCCTGGCCTGCCCTCGCCGCGATCGGCCGCGTCGGAAAGCTCGCCCACGAGCTCGTCCAGGCGCGCGTCGCTCATGAAACTGCACATGCGCCGGTCGTTGACGATGAGAACCGGCGAGTCGCCGCACGCGCCCATGCACTCGCCCTCCTTCAACGTGAACTTGCCGTCGGGCGTCGTCTCGCCGAAGCCTACGCCAAGCTTCTGCTTCAGATGCGCGGCCGCGGCGTTGGCGCCCGAGAGGGCGCAAGGCAGGTTGGTGCACAGCGTGATCTTGAAGCGGCCTTGCGGCCTCACGTTGTACATCGTGTAGAAGGTCGCCACCTCGTATACGGCCACGGGGGGCATCCCGAGATAACCGGCGACCTCGTCCATGATCTCGGTCGACAGCCAGCCGTGCTCGTCCTGCGCGAAGGCGAGCGCGCTCATCACAGCCGACTGACGCTGGTCGGCGGGATACTTGCGAAGCTCGCGGTCGATCTTCTGCCGTGTTTCGTGCGAGAGCATGCTCATGTCGCTCACTTGATGTAGTACCCCGCGACGCGCCACACGCCGTCCTTCTCGAGCACCATCGTGATCTCTTCCTGCGCCTTCCTGCTGCCCGCGAACGTGGTGGCGAAAAGAATCGACACCTCCGTACCCGGCTTGGCCTGCGCGTCGGGCTGGTCCGGCGCGGGAACGTCGCCGCGAAACGCCATGCGCTCGCCTTCGCGGGCCTCGACCTTGCCGTAGTCCTTGCGGATCTTCGCGATGCCGTCGCGGAACGTGGCGCGCGGCACCTTCGTCTTGAACGCCTCCGCGGCCATCGTCCACGCGTCGCCATAGCGCTGCGCGTCGACCGGGACGAGCCATCGCTCCGCGGCGTTCAGCGCCTCGCGCTGCGCGGGCATCATCGTCTGCGCCGATGCAGCGCCGACGAAGGCCGCGAGAAGGGGGATGAAGGCGAGCTTCATGGCTATCGGTCGATCGATCCGAACACGATGTCCTGCGTGCCGATGATCGCCACCACGTCGGCGATCATGTGGCCGCGCGACATCTCGTCGAGCGCCGCAAGATGAACGTAATCCGGCGCGCGCAGCTTGACCCGGTAGGGCTTGTTGGCGCCGTCGGAGACGATGTACACGCCGAACTCGCCCTTCGGATGCTCGACCGCGGCGTAAGCCTCGCCCGGCGGAACGTGCATGCCCTCGGTGAAGAGCTTGAAGTGATGGATGAGCTCTTCCATGTGCAGCTTCATGGACTCGCGATCCGGCGGCGCGATCTTGTGATTCTCGACGATCACGGGACCCGGATTGGCGCGCAGCCACTCGATGCACTGCTTCACGATGCGGTTCGACTGGCGCATCTCCTCGACGCGCACGAGGTAGCGGTCGTAGCAGTCGCCGTTGACGCCGACCGGCACCTCGAACTGCATGCGGTCGTAGACCTCGTAGGGCTGCTTGCGCCGCAGGTCCCAAGGCACGCCGGACCCGCGCAGCATCGCGCCGGTGAAGCCGAGCGCGATGGCGCGCTCGGGCGTCACGACGCCGATGCCCACGGTGCGCTGCTTCCAGATCCTGTTCTCGGTCAGCAGCTCCTCGTACTCGTCGACGCACTTCGGAAAGCGATTGGCGAAATCGGCGATGAAGTCGAGCAGCGAGCCCTGCCTGTTCTCGTTGAGCCGGTCGAGGTCCCGCGCGCTGCGCAGCGGCGACGGCTGGTACTGCGGCATGCGGTCCGGCAGGTCGCGATGGACGCCGCCCGGGCGGTAATACGCCGCATGCATGCGCGCGCCGGAGACCGCCTCGTAGACGTCGAAGAGGTCCTCGCGCTCGCGGAAGGCGTAAAGGAACGGCGTCATCGCGCCGACGTCGAGGGCGTGGCAGCCGAGCCAGAGCAGGTGATTGAGGATGCGCGTGAGCTCGTCGAACATCACGCGGATGTACTTGGCGCGCTCGGGAATCTCGATGCCCAGAAGCCGCTCGATGGCGAGGCAGTACGCGTGCTCGTTGCACATCATGGACACGTAATCGAGGCGGTCCATGTACGGCAGCGACTGGATGTAGGTCCGGGTCTCTGCCAGCTTCTCCGTGGCGCGATGAAGAAGACCGATGTGCGGATCGGCGCGCTCGATGACTTCGCCGTCGAGCTCGAGCACGAGCCGCAGAACGCCGTGGGCCGCAGGATGCTGCGGTCCGAAATTCATCGTGTAGTTGCGGATTTCAGCCACGGAGCGCGCTCACTTGGTGCCGCCGTAGTGCTCTTCACGAATCACGCGCGGCGTGATTTCGCGAGGCTCGATCGTTACGGGCTGGTAGATGACGCGCTTCTGCTCGGGGTCGTAGCGCATTTCGACGT
>CAZIZD010000416.1:0-3965 GCA_964543615.1 uncultured Alcaligenaceae bacterium
GCGAGCGCGTCGCTCTCTCGGTGCTCTCGATGGGCAACCCGCACGCCGTGCAGGCGGTGAGCGACGTCGAGCGCGCGCCGGTCACGACGCAGGGACCGCGCATCGAATGCCATCCTCGCTTCCCGAACCGGGTGAACGCGGGCTACATGCAGGTCGTCGATCGCGCTACCATTCGTCTGCGCGTATGGGAGCGCGGCGTGGGCGAAACGCTCGCGTGCGGCACGGGGGCGTGTGCCGCGGTGGTGGCGGGCATCAGGCGAGGCCTGCTCGATTCTCCGGTGCGCGTGATCGCGCGCGGAGGCGAGCTTCGCATCGCGTGGCAGGGCGAGGGGACGCCGGTCATGATGACCGGACCGGCGGTCACGGTGTACGAGGGAGAGTGGGCGCGCTAGTCGCGACCCGCGACAAGCGGAAAGAAAGCATGGACGCAGCGGCGGTTGCCGAATATCTCAAGCAGAATCCGCGGTTCTTCGAGGACTACGCGGACGTGATCGCGGAGATCTTCGTCCCGCATCCGCATGGCGGACACGCCATCCCGATCGCCGAGCGCCAGATCATCACGCTGCGCGAGAAGATCCAGGACCTCGAGGCCAAGTTCAAGGAGCTCGTGGCCTACGGCACCGAGAACGACCAGATCAGCGAGAAGGTGCATCGCTCCACGCTCGCGTTGTTTGCGGCCCCCGACCTCGAGACCACGCTCGCGGTGCTCTATCACAGCCTCAAGGAAGACTTCGGCGTGCCGCAGGTGGCCGCGCGCCTGTGGGGCAAGGTGCCGGAGCAGTCGTACTTGCAGGAGCTCGCGGCCACGTCGTCGGAGATCCGCCAGTACGCCGACCAGCTGGGCCAGCCCTATTGCGGGCCCGTCGCGGCTTTCGAGTCGCGCGAGTGGTTCGAGGATGGCGACATGCTGCACTCGTTCGCGTTCCTGCCGCTGCGCACCGCGCAGACGTTCGGCGTGCTCGCGCTCGGAAGCCCCGATCCGGATCGCTTCCATCCGGGCATGGGCACGCTGTATCAGACGCGCCTGGCCGAGCTCGCGAGCGTGGCGACGGCGCGCTTCCTGCCCGCCGCCTGATGGCCCTGTCGAACGCGGAGTGGCTGGCCGCGTTCGAGACGCAACTCAAGACGCGGCCCAGGCACACGCGCGAGTCCTACCTGCGCGACGTGCGCAAGCTCGAGCAAGCCGCGGGTGACGCGCCGATCACCAGGCTCGCGCGCCCGCAGCTCGCGCGCCATCTCGCGCAGTTTCACGCAAGCGGGCTTTCCGGCCGCAGCCTCGCGCGCATGCTCTCGGCGTGGCGCGCGTTCT
The DNA here is from genome assembly GCA_964543615.1 of uncultured Alcaligenaceae bacterium. Classification (GTDB taxonomy): domain Bacteria; phylum Pseudomonadota; class Gammaproteobacteria; order Burkholderiales; family Casimicrobiaceae; genus VBCG01. The sequence continues at coordinate 1,310 of CAZIZD010000416.1, forward strand.
ACGACTTTGCGATCGAGCGCGACCGCGCGCTCGGCGACAATCCCTGCGCGGGTTTGAAGGCGCCGAAATCGGGGAGGCGCCTGCCGTCCGCGCTGACACCCGACGAAGCCGTGAGGCTCGTCGCGCTCGACGGCGACGACCGCTGGACCGTGCGCGACCGCGCGCTGCTCGAGCTCGCGTACTCGTCGGGCCTGCGCCTGTCCGAGCTCGCGTCGCTCGATGTCGACGGCATCGACCTCCGCGAGGGATTCGTGCGCGTCATGGGCAAGGGATCGAAGGAGCGAGTCGTTCCGGTCGGCGCCGCCGCGCGCGACGCGATCGAGGCGTGGCTCGCGCAACGCGCCGCACTCGCCGGCACGCGCGTCGACCCACATGAGGGCGCGCTGTTCGTCGGCGCAGGAGGCCGGCGCATCTCGGGCCGCACCATCGAGCGGCGGCTCGCCGCGTGGGCGGTCAAGCGCGGGCTCGACCGCCACGTGCATCCGCACATGCTGCGGCACTCGTTCGCGTCGCACGTGCTGCAGTCGTCGGGCGACCTGCGTGCCGTGCAGGAGATGCTCGGTCACGCGTCGATCGCGTCCACGCAGGTCTACACCCATCTCGACTTCCAGGCGCTCGCCAAGGTGTACGACGCCGCGCACCCGCGGGCAAGGCGGAAGAAAGCCTAGGCCGGAACGGTCTCGGCGGACGGGGCCGCCTCGAGCTCCTCGATCTCGATGGACGCCGCAAGCTGTGCTAAGCGCGCGACGACGCCGTACGCGTAGAAGCGATTGGGCGCGCAACCCGCGGGCTCGGCGAGATCGGGAATGCAGGGCGACTCAAACGCGAGCGGCACGAACTGCGCGCCGGGTGCATTGAGGTTCTCGTCCTTGCCGCGCGAGGTGTGCACGCGATAGAAGCCGCCCACGACGAAGCGGTCGATCATGTACACGACGGGCTCCGCGATGGCGTCGTTGATCGACTCGAACGTGGGCACGCCTTCCTGGATGATCACCGAGGTGACCTCGAGGCCTTCCTTCACGACGGCCATCTTGTTGCGCTGCTTGCGATTGAGATCGCGCACGTCATCGACGTCGCGCACGGTCATGATGCCCATGCCGTAGGTGCCGGCGTCCGCTTTCACGATGACGAACGGCTTCTCGGCGATGCCGTAGTGCGCGTACTTGGCCTTGATGCGGTCGAGGAGGTCGGCCACGTTGGAGGCGAGGCACTCCTCGCCGTCACGCGCGTGGAAGTCGACCTGCCCGCACACGCCGAAATAGGGATCGATGAGCCACGGATCGATGCCGACCAGCGCCGCGAACTGGTCCGCGACGGCCGAGTACGCCGCGAAGTGATGCGACTTCTTGCGGTTGTACCAGCCTGCCGCGAGCGGCGGCACCACCGGCTGGTCGATGCGCTCGAGGATTGCGGGCGGCCCCGCCGACAGGTCGTTGTTGAGCAGGACCATGCACGGATCGAAGTCGTAGAGTCCCACGCGGCGGCCGTTGCGCTGCACGGGCTCGAGCGTGAGCGCCGTGCCGTCGCCCAGGTCGACCTTGGTGACCTGCGTGATCTCGGGATTGAGCGAGCCGATGCGCACGCGCATGCCGGCCTGGCGCAGGATGCCCTCGAGTGTTGCGACGTTGCGCAGGTAGAACATGTTGCGCGTGTGGTTCTCGGGAATCAGCAGCACGCCGCGCGCATCGGGGCACACGCGCTCCACCGCGGCCTGCACCGCCTGTACGCAAAGCGGCAGGAACGAGGGGTTGAGGTTGTTGAACCCGCCGGGAAAGAGGTTGGTGTCGACGGGCGCCAGCTTGAAGCCCGCGTTGCGCAGGTCGACCGAGGCGTAGAAGGGCACCTGGTGCTCCTGCCATTGCGTGCGCAGCCACCGCTCGATCTCGGGCATGTGCTCGAGGATGCGGCGTTCGAGGTCGAGGAGAGGACCCGTGAGAGCGGTGGTGAGGTGTGGAACCATGCGTGGATTCTAAACCGCTCGCCTCCGGCGCACGGTTTGCCATGCGACTGGACCGGCAATAAAAACGGGCCAAAGCGGATTCCGCTTTGGCCCGACAGGGAGAAAAACGGGGAAGAGGTGGGGATCCCCGTATCGCGCGCGGACGAGGAGAGAAGTTCGTCCGCGCGCAATCCGATGTGCGAGTGCGCCTAGCTCCGGTAGGCGGACTCGCCGTGCGACGTGATGTCGAGGCCTTCGCGCTCCTGCTCTTCCGGCACGCGCAAGCCCACGGTCATGTCGACGATCTTGTAGCTCACGTAAGCGACCACGCCCGACCACACGACCGTGAGGCCGACGGCCTTGGCCTGGACGACGAGCTGCTCGGCGATCGAGGTGAAGCCCACTTCGGCCTTCACCCAGTCGGTCACGAAGCCGGGGCCGCCGAGCGCGGGCGAGACGAAGACGCCCGTCAGCAACGCACCCAGGATTCCGCCCACCGCGTGAACGCCGAACACGTCGAGCGAGTCGTCGGCCTTCAGCATGTGCTTCAGGCCGTTGACGCCCCACAGGCACACGATGCCCGCTGCGAGACCGATCACGAACGCACCCGGGATGCCGACGTTGCCGGCGGCGGGCGTGATCGCGACGAGCCCCGCAACCGCACCGGATGCGGCACCGAGCATCGACGGCTTGCCCTTGAACATCCACTCGCCGAGG
>CAZIZD010000417.1:0-3920 GCA_964543615.1 uncultured Alcaligenaceae bacterium
CGTCGCACCCGTGATCGCGTACGTTCCCGAAGGCGGCATCGACCCGCCCACCGGGCATATGCGCTATCCGGGCACGATCACCACGCCACCCGCCGTGTTTCGCAGCGTGCTCGAGTCGGCCGCGCGCAGCCTGAAGCTCGCGGGCTTCCGCGACGTCGTGTTCCTGGGCGACCACGGCGACTACCAGAAGGACATGGCGGAGGTCGTCGCCAGGCTGCGCAAGGAGTGGGCGGCGACACCCGTGCGCGCGCATGCGATCGCCGAGTACTACCGCGCCGGAACCGCCGAATATTTCGAGGCGCTGCGCAAGCAGGGCTTCCAGGACAGCGAGATCGGCCAGCACGCGGGACTAGCCGATACGGCACTCATGCTCGCCGTCGATCCGGCCGCAGTTCGCACGGATCGCCTGAAGAAAAGCGAAGGTGTCACCGGCGATCCGGCGCGCGCGACTGCGCAACTGGGTCAAGGCGCCGCCGACGCCATCGTGGTAAAAGCCGTCGCGGCCATTCGTGCCGCCACGCAACGCAAGTGAACCCTCGATCGGGAGAAGTCGTGAAGTCCGCCGTACGCACCGCTCTTCTTGCCGCGCTCGCCATCTCGGCCGCGGCGATCGCCCAAGCGCCTGCGCCCAAGCCGCAGGTCACCACCGTGCCCGGCATGCCCCCGGTGCCCGACGCGTCCAACCTGTACTCGGAGACGGTCGCCGGCAAGATGCGCCCCGAGCTCGCGAACGACCTTCCGCGGGTCTACGTGCCGCACATCCAGTCGCACGACGTGTACGTGATCGATCCCGCGACGTTCACGGTCGTGGGCAAGCTCAAGGCCGGCCTCAATCCGCAGCACGTCGTGCCGTCGTGGGACCTGCGCACGCTATGGGTCGCCAACAACGCCGAGAACACCAACAAGGGCAGCGTCATGCCCATCGATCCGACGACGGGCAAGATCGGCAAGGCCATTCCCGTCGACGATCCGTACAACATGTATTTCACGCCCGACGGCAAGTCGGCGATCGTCGTCGCCGAGGCCATGAAGCGCCTCGACTTCCGCGATCCCAAGACGATGCAGATGCAGTATTCCATCGACGTGCCGAAGTGCGCGGGCATCAACCACGCCGACTTCTCGATCGACGGCCGCTACGCGATCTTCACCTGCGAGTTCGCGGGCACGGTGGCCAAGATCGACATGGTCGAGCGCAAGGTGCTGGGTTATACGCAGGTCATCCAGCCCGGCCGCCCCACGCAGATCGTCAAGGGGCCGGACGGACGCGACGAGGTGATCTGCACCACGTGGAAAGGCATGCCGCAGGACATCCGCGCCTCGCCCGACGGCAAGCTCTTCTACGTCGCCGACATGATGGCCGACGGCGTGCACGTGGTCGACCTCGCGACCTTCAAGCAGGTGGGATTCATCCCCACCGGCAAGGGCACGCACGGGCTCTATCCGTCGCGCGACGGCACCAAGCTCTACGTCGCCAACCGCGGGTCCAACAAGATCCACGGACCGCCGAAGGGCAAGGGCGGCGTGTCGGTGATCGACTTCGCGACGCAGAAGGTCGTCGCCAACTGGCCGATCCCGGGCGGCGGCAGCCCCGACATGGGCAACGTCAGCGCCGACGGCAAGTGGCTATGGCTGTCGGGGCGCTACGACCACGTCGTGTACGCGTTCGACACGACGACCGGCGACGTGAAGATCATTCCCGTGGGCAAGGAGCCGCACGGGCTCACGGTGTGGCCGCAGCCCGGGCGGTATTCGCTCGGGCACACGGGCAACCTGCGCTAGCCGATCGAGGTCTTGCCGCCCATGTACGGGCGCAGGACCTCGGGCACCTCGATCGTGCCGTCCGCACGCTGGTAGTTCTCCATCACCGCGACCAGCGTGCGGCCGACGGCAAGGCCCGAGCCATTGAGCGTGTGCACGAGCTCGGTCTTGCCCTGCGCGTTGCGGAAGCGCGTCTGCATGCGCCGCGCCTGGAACGCCTCGCAGTTGCTGCATGAGCTGATCTCGCGATACGCGTTCTGTCCCGGCAGCCACACCTCGAGGTCGTAGGTCTTCGCCGACGCGAATCCGATGTCGCCGGTGCACAGCGCCATCACGCGATACGGCAAGTTCAAGCGCTTGAGGATCGTCTCGGCGTGTCCCGTGAGCTCCTCCAGCGCCTCGTACGAGCGCTCGGGATGGACGACGTGCACGAGCTCGACCTTGTCGAACTGGTGCTGGCGGATCATGCCGCGCGTGTCCTTGCCGTAGCTCCCCGCTTCCGAGCGAAAGCACGGGGTGTGCGACGTGAGCTTGATGGGCAGACGCGCGGCGTCGAGGATCTCGTCGCGCACGCTGTTCGTAAGCGTGATCTCGGACGTCGAGATGAGATACAGCGTCTCGCCCTCGCCTTCCACGCCGCCCTTCTTGACCGAGAACATCTCGGCCTCGAACTTCGGCAGCTGCGTAGTGCCGACGAGCGTTTCCGCGTTGACGATATAGGGCGTGTAGCACTCGGTGTAGCCGTGCTCGCGCGTGTGAGTGTCGAGCATGAACTGCGCGAGCGCGCGATGCAGCTGCGCGAGCCCCGCGCGCAGGAAGGAGAAGCGCGCGCCGGAAAGCTTGGCGGCGGTCGGGAAGTCGAGGAGGTGCAGTCCCTCGCCGATGTCCGTGTGATCCTTCGGCGTGAAGTCGAACGCGCGCGGCGTGCCCCAGCGCCGCACTTCGACGTTGTCGTCGGACGACTTGCCGTCGGGCGTGCTCTCGTGCGTGAGGTTGGGCAGCAGGAGCAGGAAGTCGCGCACGTCGCGTTGCACGCGGTCGAGCTCGGCTTCGAGCGCCTTCACCTGGTCGCCCAGGCCAGCCACCTCCGTGAGGATGGGTGCCGCGTCCTCGCCCTTCGACTTGGCGATGCCGATCTGCTTGGACAGCGCGTTGCGCCGCGATTGCAGGTCCTGCGTGCGCACCTGGATGTCCTTGCGCGCGGACTCGAGCGCCTCGAAGCGCGCGGTGTCGAGGGTCACGCCGCGCTTGGCCAATGCGGCTGCCACGCGCGGGAGGTCGGAGCGGAGGAGGTTGACGTCGAGCATGAGTCGATTTTACCTGTCGCCCCCGGCGACCGGGCCGCGAACCTCTACACCGCCCGGCGCGCTCACTCCCGCGCCTTGCGGTCGCGCGCCCGCAACTCCGCGAGCTTCTCGCCGATGCGTCCCTCGAGTCCGCGCTCCGTGGGCTCGTAGAAGCGCTGCGGCGTCATACCGTCGGGCAGGTAGGTCTCGCCCGCCGCGTAGCCGCCCTCCTCGTCGTGCGCATAGCGGTAGCCCTTGCCGTAGCCCAGGTTCTTCATGAGGTTAGTGGGTGCGTTGCGCAGGCGCATGGGCACGGGGCGCGAGCCGTCCTTCGCGATGAATGCCTTCGCGTCGTTGAACGCGGTGTACGACGCATTGGACTTGGGCGCGACCGCCAGGTAGAGCACGCACTCGCCGAGCGCCAGCTCCCCCTCGGGCGACCCGAGGCGTTCGTAGGTCTCCGCCGCATCGAGTGCCAAGCGCAGCGCGCGCGGATCGGCGAGACCGACGTCCTCCACCGCCATGCGGATCATCCGGCGCGCGACATAGAGCGGATCGGCGCCGCCGTCGAGCATGCGGCACATCCAGTAGAGCGCGGCATCGGGATCGGAGCCGCGCACGGCCTTGTGCAGCGCCGAGATCTGGTCGTAGAACGCTTCCCCGCCCTTGTCGAAGCGTCGGAGGCTCCGCGCGATGGTCGTTTCGATGAACGCGAGATCGATCGCGTCGCGCCTGCCTTCCTGCGCAGCGGTGGCGAGCTGCTCGGCGAGATTGACGAGACGGCGCCCGTCACCGTCGGCATACGCGACGAGGGCATCGCGGGCTGCGGCATCGAGGCTGACACCCGGCGCCGCGATCGCGAGAGCGCGTTCGAGG
>CAZIZD010000418.1:0-3914 GCA_964543615.1 uncultured Alcaligenaceae bacterium
GCGCTCGACGCCGACGGCGAAGCGATCTTCGCCGCCGTCGCCCCGGTCCTGCTCGAAGGCGCGCTGCCCGCGCGCAACCCGGCGCGCGACGCCGCGCTCGTGCAGACGATGGCCGGCATCGACACCGCGATCGCGGGCCTTTCACCCCAAGCGCAATCCGAGCTCCGGCAATTGATCGCGCTGCTCGCCCTGCCTCCCGTGCGCCTGGGCGTCGCTCGCGTGTCGGACGCCTGGTCTTCGGCGTCTCCCGCGGAAGTGCGCCGTTTCCTCGACAACTGCCGGTCGAGCCGCTTCACGCTGATGCGCGCGGCGTACGACGCTCTGCATGCCCTCACCTTCGCGGCCTGGTACGGGAACGCGGAGTCGTGGACGTCCATCGGCTATCCGGGACCGCCCTCGCTATGACCATTGCCGACCCCATCGAAGCGGGCCTGCGCGGCGGCTGGAAGGTCGTGGATGCGTCGGGCAGCGAAGGCGACCTCGCGCTCGACACCGACGTCGTCATCGTGGGGACCGGTGCGGGCGGCGGCACCGCGGCCGAGATCCTCGCGCAGGCCGGACTGCGCGTCGTGCTGCTCGAGGAAGGCCCCCTGCGCTCGTCGCGCGACTTTCGCATGCGCGAGAGCGAGGCCTATCCCGACCTGTACCAGGAGTCCGCGGCGCGCAAGACGGCCGACAAGGCGATCAACATCCTGCAGGGACGGTGTGTGGGTGGCGGCACCACGGTGAACTGGACGAGCTCTTTCCGCACACCGGCGGCGACGCTCGCATTCTGGGATCGCGAGTACGGGCTTCGGGCGTTCTCGCCGGAAGCTATGGCGCCCTGGTTCGAGCGAATGGAGGCGCGCCTGTCGGTCGCGCCGTGGACGGTCGCGCCGAATGCGAACAACGAAGTGCTCGCGCGCGGCGCCGGCAAGCTCGGCATCGCGACGCCAACGATCCGGCGCAACGTGAAGGGCTGCGCAAACCTCGGGTATTGCGGCATGGGCTGCCCCGTCAACGCGAAGCAGTCGATGCTCGTCACCACCATCCCGGCCGCGCTCGATCGCGGTGCCACGCTCGTCACGCGCGTGCGCGCGCACCGCCTCACGTTCACGCGCGACCAGGTCGCGTCCGTCGAGGGCTACGCGATGGACGCGGCGGGCACGGCGCCGACGTCGCGCAAGGTGGTGGTGCGCGCGCGCGTCTACATTGCCGCAGCAGGTGCGATTGGAACACCGGCGATGCTGATGCGCAGCGGCGCGCCCGATCCCCACGCGATCGTGGGCAAGCGCACGTTCCTGCATCCGTCCGCGGTCTCCGCGGCGGTGATGCCCGCGGAGGTCGACGGCTTCGCAGGCGCCCCGCAGTCGATCTACTCCGATCACTTCCTCGAGACACACCCCATCGACGGCCCCATCGGCTTCAAGCTCGAGGCGCCGCCGCTGCATCCCGTCCTCACGGCCACGACCCTCCCCGACGATGGAGCGGCGCATGCGCAATGGATGCGTGACTTCCGCCGCATGCAGGTGCTGATCGCCCTCCTGCGGGATGGCTTCAACGCGCAAAGCGAAGGCGGCGTTGTGCGCCTGCGCGACGACGGCACACCCGTGCTCGATTACCCGCTCACGCCCTTCGTCTTCGACGGCGTGCGCCGCGCGTTCCATGCCATGGCGGAGATACAGTTCGCCGCGGGCGCGACGCGCGTCTCGCCCGCGCACGGATTCGGCGCGCCGTTCACTAGCCTCGCGACGGCGAAGGCCGCGATCGGGGCGTTCGACCTGCGGCCGCTCTACACGCGCGTGGTCTCCGCGCACGTGATGGGCGGCGCACCCTTCGGCAGCGATCCGTCGAGGTCCGTCGTCGGCATCGACGGCCGCCATCATCACCTGCGCAACCTGTACGTGTGCGACGGGTCGCTCTTCCCCACCTCGATCGGCGCCAATCCGCAACTGTCCATCTACGCCTTCGCCGCGCGCATCGCCACCGGTCTCGCCGACTCATTAGTGTGATTGCTCTAGACGATCGCGCGTAAATTGGTTACTCGCGCTACTCGCCTGTTCAACCAAGGAGACGCAACATGCGTGCAATCGAAGTTCGCATCGGCAACCCGATGATCAATGCCTCGCGCCAGGTGTGGCTCGCCGGCCTCGGCGCCGCCGTCGTCACGCGCGACTGGGCGCAATCCGAAGCGGGCAACGTGTTCCGCTCGCTGGTGAAGGAAGGCACGCTCGTCGAATCGCGCACCATCCGCATGGTGGGCACTCGCCTCGAGTCGACGATCTCGGTCGCCAACTCGATGCTGCGCAAGGCCCGCACCGCCGTCCGCAAGACGGCTGACAACGCGGTCACGATCGTGCAGTCGAACCTCCCCAACGTGAAGCTCCCGGCGATGTTCGTGGCACCCGCGAAGCCTGCCGCCGCGAAGAAGCGCGCGAGCCCGCGCCGTGCGACCGCCAAGCCGGCCAAGCGCGTTCGCCGCAACAAGAGCCGCACGACGAAGTGATTCTCCGCTAACATTCGGCGCGGAAGGCCCTTCACAAAGCTCGGACGAACGCGAGCAGTGAGGGCCGCCCCGGACGCGAGCAGCACAAGCGCGAGGGGCTCGATGTTCGCCTGATGAGGAGAACCATGGCGGTCAAGAAGGACGCCGGGCACGCGAAGCGGTCCCGGCCGCTCCGGCGCGCAACGAGCGCACGGGCGCGTTCGCGCGGAGGCATTGGTCTCGCGCTCGCGGGCGGCGGTCCGCTCGGCGGCATTTACGAAGTCGGCGCGCTGCTTGCGCTCGCCGACTCGCTCGAAGGCATCGACTTCACCAGGCTCGAGGCGTACGTCGGCGTGTCGTCCGGCGGCTTCGTCGCTGCCGCGCTCGCCAATGGCATCTCGCCGGCGCAGATGTACCGCCTCTTCATCGAGGACGGCGCCGATGCCGCGCTCAAGCCCGAGATATTCCTGCGGCCGGCGTTCGGCGAGTTCGGCCGCTGCGTGGCCGCGCTCCCCGGGTTGCTCGCACGGGCCACCGTGCAGTACCTGCGCGATCCTTTCCATCGCGGCGTGATGGAATCATTTTCGACGCTCACGCACGCGATCCCGACGGGCGTGTTCGACAACCGCGCGATCGACGAATTCCTGTCGCGCCTGTTCGCGGCTCCCGGCCGCACCAACGACTTCCGCAAGCTGCCGCGCAAGCTCTTCCTCGTCGCGACCAACCTCGACACCGGCGCCCCGGTGGTCTTCGGTCCGCGGCAGCATGCGCACGTCCCCATCTCGCGGGCCATCGAGGCTTCGAGCGCGCTGCCCGGACTCTTTCCTCCCGTCGCCATCGACGGCGAGCATTACGTCGACGGCGCGCTCAACAAGACCCTGCACGCTTCCGTCGCGCTCGACGAAGGCGTGTCGCTGCTCCTGTGCGTCAATCCGCTCGTCCCGTACGACGCGAGCTCGGCGCACGTGCACGGGCACGGGCACGCCAGGCTCGACAAGCTCAACCAAGGCGGGCTGCCGCTGGTGCTGGGGCAGACGTTCCGCGCGATCATCCACTCGCGCATGCGCGTCGGCATGGAGCGCTATCGCGACCAGTACCCGGACGCGAGCATCGTATTGTTCGAGCCCGACCGCGAGGACGCCGACATGTTCTTCGCGAACATCTTCAGCTACTGGCAGCGCAAGCGCCTGTGCTCGATCGCATTCGCCAAGACGCGGGCGAGCCTCGCGTCGCGCGCCGACGCGCTCGCCCCCACCTTGCGCGAGCACGGGATCACTCTCCGGCAGGACCGGCTCGCACAGGCGAGCCGGCGCATCGCCGACGCGCTCACCGACCCGCGTCCGCTGCACGCCGGCCGGCGCAAGCTCACGGTCAAGCAGGCGACGCGCGAGCTCGCGCACACGCTCGACCAGCTCGAACGCGCCGTCACGTCCGCGCGCTGATCGCATCA
>CAZIZD010000419.1:0-3883 GCA_964543615.1 uncultured Alcaligenaceae bacterium
CCGCGCCGCGGACGGTGGCGCGGGCGTGGTGTGCGTGCTGGGGAACTACGGCGGCGATCGCATGAGCTTCGCGCAGGCCTGCGAGGAGTTCGAGGATGCGGGCGGCAAGACGTCGACGGTGATCGTGGCCGACGACGTGGCGAGCGCCTCGTCCGCCGAGCGCGCGAAGCGGCGCGGTGTGGCCGGCATGATTTTCGCGTTCAAGACCGCGGGCGCGGCCGCCGACGGCGGCGCATCGATGCAGGAAGTGGCGCGCATCGCGAAGCACACGGCGGAGCGCACGCGCTCGATCGGCGTCGCACTGTCGCCGTGTCTCATCCCCGGTGCGGCGGCGCCGGGTTTCGATGTCGCGGACGGACAGATGGAACTCGGCATGGGCATCCACGGCGAGCCGGGTGTCGAGCGCCGCGCCCTCGCGACCTCCGACGAGGTTGCCGCTTCCATGGTCGAAAGGCTGCTCGCCGATCGCGGGGCGCACGGCGGGCGCGTCGCGATGCTCGTCAACAGCCTCGGCGCGACGCCTCTCGAGGAGCTCCTCATCCTCTATCGCGCCGCGGATGCGCTCTTCACCAAGGCGCGCGTCGAGATCGCGCATCGCTACGTGGGCCACTACGCGACGTCCATGGAAATGGCGGGTTGCTCCATCTCGATCCTCGAGCTCGACGCGGAGATCGAGGGATTCCTCACGCAGTCCACGGCGTGCCCGTTCTGGCCGCGATGAAGCACGGGCTGGCCGCCGACGCCATCGCCGGCGCCGTGCGACGCATCCATGCGCGGATCGATGCGATCCGCGACGAGCTCAACGCGGCGGACCGCGCGATGGGCGACGGCGACACCGGCATGACCGTCGCCGACGTCGTCAACGCATGGCAGTTGGCACTCGCGGAGGGTCACGCGGATGCAAGCGTGCTCCTGAAGGCGCTCGCCGCGCAGACGCGGCGCGCCAGCGGATCGAGCCTCGGCTCGGTGATCGGGATCGGGCTCGCGGCCGCGGGCCGGTCGGGCGCCACGTCCGCCGAGGACGTCCTCGACGCGGCGATTGCGGCCATCACGGAACGCTCGGGCGCGAGCCCCGGCGACAAGACCATCCTCGATTCGCTGATCGCGATCCGCGAGTCCCTCGGCAACAGCGAGGACCCGATGGAGGGGGCGCAGCGAGCGCTCGAAACGTTCAGGATGCGCGAGGCCAGGATCGGGCGCGCGCGCGTGTACGGCGCCAAGTCGGTGGGCCACGACGACCCCGGCATGCTCGCGGCGCTGTTGCTGCTGCGTGCGGCACGATCATAGGGAGCACACGTGAAGCGAAGACATTTCCTGCGGCTCGCGGCCGGCGCGGCAGCGCTCGGTGCGACGCACGCGCACGCGCAGGCCGACTGGCCCTCGCGCAACATCCGTTTCGTGATCCCGTTCCCGCCCGGGGGCGGCGGTGACGTGGTGTGCCGCGCGGCGGCCGACAAGACGAGCGAGATCCTGAAGCAGACGGTGATCGTCGAGAACCGCACGGGCGGCAACGCGGTGATCGCGGCCACGGTGGTGGCGCAGGCCGCCCCCGACGGCTACACGTACCTGTGGGAAGGCAACAACCATCTCACCAATCGCCTGCTCGTGAAGGATCTCGCGATCGACTACCAGAAGGCGTTCGCGCCCGTGATGCTCACCGCGCGCTTTCCGCAGGTGATCGCGGTGCGCATCGACTTCCCGGCGCAGAACTTCGACGACTTCGTGAAGTACTGCAAGGCCAACCCCGACAAGGTGAGCTGCGGCACGCCGCCTGCGGGCGGCGCAGGGCACCTGGCCCTCGCGCTGCTGCAGCGCCTCGGCGGCTTCACGGTCGTGCACACGCCGTACAAGGGCGGTCCCGATGCGACGCGCGATCTCATGGGCGGGCAGATCGATTCCGTGTTCCTCACCACGTCGACCATCCGCCCCGCGATCCAGGCAGGCAAGGCTCGCGTGATCGCGGTGTCGAGCGCGCAGAGAGTGGCGATGTTCCCGGATGTCCCGACGATCGCCGAGCGCTATCCCGGCTACGACATGGACGACTGGAACGGCCTGTTCGCGCCCGCCGGCACGCCGCCCGCGATCATCGCGAGGATGAACGGCGCCGTGACGCAGGCTCTCAGGGATCCGGCCATCGTCGAGAAGATCGCGCCGACCGGGACCGTGCTCGCGCCCAACACCACCGCGGAATTCGCCGTCTGGCTCGCCAAGCAGCGCGAGACGATGGAGAAGACCATCAAGGATGCGAACATCGTCCTCAAGTCGTGAGCCGGATCGCGAGTCCAACATGACCACACCCTGCCAGCCGCCACGCGCGGTCATCAAGAAGCCTGCGCTCAAGGTCCCGCCGCTGTCGTGCGACTCGCACGCTCACGTGCTCGGACCGCCGTCGCGCTATCCGTACGTCGCCAACCGCAGCTACACGCCGCCGGATGCGCTGCCCTCCGACTTCCTGCGGATGCTGAACGTCCTCGGCATGGAGCGGATGATCGTCGTCCAGGCGAGCTGTTACGGCGAGGACAATCGGCGCACCATCGACGCGGTGCGGGAGTTGGGCGTGCATCGGGCGCGCGGCGTGGTGATGGTCGGCGCGAACGTCGCCGAGCGCGAGCTCCAGTCGATGCACGAGGCGGGTGTGCGCGCGACACGCTTCATCACCACGGCCAAGGGCGGTCCGACGCTCGACCAGCTGAACGAAGTCGCCGCCCGCGTGGCGCCCTTCGGCTGGCCGATCGAGATGTACATTCCGCCCAAGGTGTGGCCGGACGTGCTGCCCATCGTCGAGAAGCTGCCGGTGCCGGTCGTGTTCGACCACATGGGCGGGATGATGGCCGATACGCCCTACGACGATCCCGTGTTCAGGCGCATCGTCGCGCTGCTCGAGAGCGGCCGGTGCTGGACCAAGCTCACAGGCTATCGGCCCTCCGTGGCCGGTCCACCGTACGCGGACGTGGCGCCGCTCGCACGCTACCTCATCGCGCGCGCGCCCGAGCGCTGCGTGTGGGGATCGGACTGGCCGCACACCAACATCGAGGGCTACATGCCGGACGACGGCGAGCTCCTGGACCAGCTCGGCACCTGGGTCGACGACGAGGCGACATTGAAGCGCATCCTCGTCGACAATCCTGCGAACCTGTACAAGTTCTAGGGGCGGCTGCGGCCGCGATTCCGATATGCCTCGGGGTTGTACACGAACGCCGGCGTCCGTCCGGCCAGCTCGTCGAGTATGCATTGCGCGGCGGCGATCCCGACGCGGCGAAGTGCCGCTTCCGTCTGGCCGGCCACGTGCGGCGACAAGATCACGTTGCGCATTCGCCGCAGCGGGCTCGAAGGCGCGAGCGGTTCGCTTTCGTAGGTGTCGAGCGCTGCGCCTCGTAGTGTCCCGCGCTCCAGTGCCGCGATGAGCGCGGCTTCGTCGACGAGCTCCCCGCGCGCGGTGTTGACGAGGTAAGCGCCCGGCTTCATCGCCGCGATGGCCGCCGCGTCGAGCAGGTGCGCGTTGTCCGCGGTGAGGCGGGTGTGCAGCGAAACGACGTCGGACTGCGCGAGGAGCTCCTGCAGGGAGACGAGCGTGACGCCCGGCTCCGCCGCGGGCGAGCCGATGTCGCACGCGAGCACGCGCATGCCGAAGCCCAGGGCTTGCCGGGCTACCCGCCGCCCGATCGCGCCGTAGCCGATCACGCCCATCGTCGCGCCGTCGAGCTCGGTGCCGACGAGCGGATCGCGATCCCACTTGCCTTCGCGCATGCCGGCATCCGCCCGGATGACGTGGCGAAGGAGCCCGAGCAACAGCGCGAAGCTGTACTCCGCCACGGCCGCGGCGTTCTGGCTGCCGGTCGTCGTGACCACCACACCGTGCCGCGTTGCCGCGTCGAGGTCGACC
>CAZIZD010000420.1:0-3876 GCA_964543615.1 uncultured Alcaligenaceae bacterium
AAGGATGCGCGGCGTGTGCCAGCGCCGGGAGCGCGAGCGTGAGAATTGCCGCCGCGATCTTGAGCACGCGCGCTAGAGCCTGTACGCGGCTTTCGCGAAGTCGTGCGCGAGCCCGGGCGCCAACTCGAACGCCTCCTCCTCGTGCATGCGGTGCTCCATCACGAGCGTCGCGAGGAATCGGCAATCGATGCGGCGCGCGACATCGTGACGCGCGGGTATCGACAGGAACGCGCGCGTGTCGTCGTTGAAGCCCACGGTGTTGTAGAAGCCCGCCGTCTCGGTAGCCTGCTCGCGGAACCGCAGCATGCCCTCGGGACTGTCGTGGAACCACCACGGCGGGCCCAGCTTCAGCACGGGATAGTGACCCGCCAGCGGCGCCAGCTCGCGCGCGTAGGACGTCTCGTCGAGGGTGAACAGGATGATCGTGAGGCCGCGCTCGTTGCCGACCAGGTCGAGCATGGGCTTCAGCGCACGCACGTAGTCCGTGCGCGTGGGAATGTCCGCGCCCTTGTCGCGCCCGAAGCGGGCCAGCACGTGCGGATTGTGATTGCGGAAGCTGCCCGGATGGATCTGCATCACGAGCCCGTCGTCGAGGCTCATGCGGGCCATCTCGGTCAGGATCTGGCCGCGGAAAGCCTCGGCCTCTTCCGGCGCGATGGAGCCCGCGAGCGCGCGGTCGAGCAGGCGCTGTGCCTCCTGCGGCGTCAGGTTGGACGTTTGCGCTGTCGGATGCCCGTGATCGGTCGAGGTTGCGCCCATCGACTTGAAGTACGCGCGCCGCGCCCGGTGGGCCGCGAGATAGCCCGCCCACGTCGCGGTGTTCTCGCCCGTCATCGCCCCGAATTGCGCGACGTTGGCGGAGAAGCCCGGGAACTCGGGATCGGCCACCGGGTCGGGACGGTACGCGGTCACGACGCGGCCGCGCCATCCCGATTCGCGGATCTTGCGGTGATGCACGAGCGGATCGAGCGGCGACTCGGTGGTCGCGATCACCTCGATGTTGAACCGCTCGAACAGCGCGCGCGGACGGAACTCGGGAAGCGCGAGGCACGCGTTGATGCGGTCGAAGTAACGGTCCGCGCTCTCCACCGTCAGCCGCTCCTCGAATCCGAACACGGTGCTGAAGGCGTGGTCGAGCCAAAGCCGCGACGGCGTGCCGCGGAAGAGGTGGTAGTGCGACGCGAAGATCCGCCAGATCTTGCGCGCGTCGGTCTCGACGTGGCCGCCGTCGGCGCGCGGAATGCCCAGGTCCTCGAGCGGAATGCCCTGGCTGTAGAGCATCCGGAACACGTAGTGGTCGGGCGTGATGAGGAGCGCAGAAGCGTTGCTGAACGGCGTGTCGTCGGCGAACCAGGCCGGATCGGTGTGCCCGTGCGGACTGACGATGGGCAGGTCCTTGACCGTCGCATAGAGGCGGCGCGCAAGGTCGCGCGTCGCGGGATCGGCGGGAAACAGCCGGTCGGGATGCAGGGCGATGGGAATACCCACGTCAGGCGACTCCAAGATGATGCGCGAGCGTCACGCGCGCGCCTTGACCGAACAATGCGACCACGTGGCCGCGCACGGCGTCGCGAAAGGCGCGATGGGCGACGAGGTCGGCGCCGAACACGCTCGAAAGGTCGAGGAAGCCGTCGGCGATGCGCGCGGGATCGCCCCCCGCATCGCGCACGATGGCGCGGAACGTGTCCGCCATAGGATCCTGCACGTCGATGGCGCCGCCCTTCTCGTCTGTGCCGCTCGCGTAACGGATCCATCCCGCCACCGCGAGCGGAAGATGCACGAGCGGCGCACCCGTTGCCAGGCGATCGCGCACGGTGCCCAACAGGCGCTGCGGAAGCTTCTGCGAGCCGTCCATCGCGATCTGCCGCGTCTTGTGCGGGAGCGCCGCGTTGCGGAAGCGCGTCATGAGCTGCCCGCAATACGCGAGGAGATCGGTGCCTTGCGGACGCGCGAGCGTCGGGACGATCTCCTCCTTCATCTGCCGCTCGATGAGCGTCGCCACCAGTGGATCGCTCGAGGCCTGCCAGACGAACTCGTGGCCCATGAGGTTGCCCAGGTACGCGAGTGTGGAGTGGCTGCCGTTCAAGAGCCGCAGCTTCATGAGCTCGAAGGGCGCCACGTCGCGCACGAACTGCGCGCCCGCGTCCTCCCAGCGCGGACGCGCCGACGCAAAGCGGTCCTCGATGACCCACTGCGCGAAGGGCTCCGCGGTGACCGGCGCGGCATCCTGCAGTCCCAGGCAGCGCGCGGCGTCGGCGATGTCGGCTTCGGTCGTCGCCGGCACGATCCTGTCCACCATCGTCGACGGGAAAGTCACGTGATCGCGGATCCATTGTGCGAGCGAAGGATCGCGCAGGTGCGCGTACGCCTGCACGAGGCCCTCGACCATGCGCCCGTTGTGCGGCAGGTTGTCGCAGCAGACGAACGCGAGCTTGCCGGCGCCCGCCGCGCGACGCGCCTCCATGCCCGCTACGAAGAGGCCGATGGCCGAGACGGGCGCGTCCGGGTGCACCAGGTCGTGCGCAATGTCCGGATGCGATGCGTTGAGCGCGCCGGTCGCAGGATCGTGGCAATAGCCCTTCTCCGTGACCGTCGACGACACGATGGCGATGGCGGGGTCGGCGAAGCGCCGCACGAGCGCCTCGCGCGACGCGCCCGCGAACATCGTCTCGCGCAGCCCGCCGATCACGCGCGCGCTCACGCGGTCGCTCGAGCGCTCGAGGTAGGTGTAGAGGCCGTCCTGCGCGGCCAGCGGCTCGACCGCCCGCGGCGTCTTGAGCGAGACGCCGCAGATGCCCCAGCGCAGGTCCTGCGCCATCACGTCGTCGGTGTACACGGCTTGATGCGCCCGGTGGAATGCGCCGAGGCCGAGGTGCAGGATGCCGACGCGCACCTGCGCGGGATCGTAGGCAGGCTTCGCGACGGCCGGAGACACCCGCGCGAGGGTGGCGAGAGCGAGGCGTCCGTTCGCCGTCACGAGCCCAGGTACCCGAACGCCCGCGGCAGCCACAGCGAGAACGCGGGTACGTAGGTGACAAGGAACAGCGCCGCCACCAGCGCCCCGTAAAACGGCCAGATCGTGCGCATCACGTGGCCGATCGAAACGCCGCCGATCGCGCAGCCGACGAACTGCGTGGTTCCCACCGGCGGCGTGTTGAGTCCGAGCGCGCAATTGATGAGCATCACCATCCCGAACTGGACCGGGTCCATGCCGAACTGCTGGCAGATGGGCAGGAAGATCGGCGTGCAGATGAGGATCGTCGCGGCCATGTCGAGGAACGTCCCCAGGATGAACAGGATGATGTTCACCATGAAGAAGATCATCCAGGGGCTCGTCGTGATCGCCGAGAGCGCCTTGCCGGTGAGCTCGGCGACGCTGTAGAGACTGATGAGGTAGCCGAAGGTCGCCGAGATGCCGATGAGCAGGAGGATGATGCCCGTGGTCTTGACTGCCTTGGCGGCGGCCTTGAGGAAGTTCTCCCACGACAGGCTGCGGTAGACGAGCGTGGTCATGAGCAATGCATAGATCACCGCGACCGATGCGGACTCCGTCGCGGTGAACACGCCGGAGAGAATGCCGGTGATGATGATGACGACGACGAACAGCCCTGGCACCGAAGCGACGAACGACCACAGCACGACGTCCCAGCCGGGGAACTTCCCCGCCGGGTAGCCCCGCATGATGGCCACGGCGTAGGCGGCCGCGAGGTTGCACAGCGTGAGGATGATCGCCGGCACGATCCCCGCAAGGATCAGCGCGGCGATGGAGACCTTGCCCCCCGCCGCCAGCGAATAGATGATCATGTTGTGCGACGTGGGCATCAGTGCGCCCACGAGCGCGGCGGGCGTGGTCACGTTCACCGCATAGTCGGCAGC
>CAZIZD010000421.1:0-3862 GCA_964543615.1 uncultured Alcaligenaceae bacterium
GGCGAGCTCGTCAACCACGTGGCGCAGCAGGTCGGCGGCAAGGGCGGCGGCCGTCCCGACATGGCGCAGGCCGGAGGCACCAATCCCGCGGCATTGCCCGATGCGTTGAAGTCCGTGCAAGCGTTCGTCGAACAGCGGCTGTAGGTCCGCGAGGCGCGAGCATGAGCTTCGCCAGTGACAACTGGTCGGGCATCTGCCCTGAGGCGTGGGATGCGCTCGCGGAGGCCAACCGCGGCCACGCGCCCGCCTACGGCGGCGACGAATGGACCGCCGCGGCGGTGGCCGAGATCCGCAAGCTGTTCGACGCCGACTGCGAAGTCTTCTTCGTCTACACGGGCACGGCCGCCAACTCGCTCGGCCTGCTCGAGATGGCGCGCAACACCGACGCCGTCGTATGCAGCAACAATGCGCACATCCTCGTCGACGAATGCGGCGCGCCCGGCTTCTTCAGCGGCGGCGCCAGGCTCCTGCCCGCGGAGACGACCGACGCCAAACTCACCGTCGAGATGATCGACCGGCTCGCGGTCACCCCGCACGACGTGCATTCGTCGCGGCCGAAGGTGGTCGCGCTCACGCAATCCACGGAGCTCGGCACCGTCTATACGCCGGCAGAGATGCGCGCGATCGCCGACTTCACGCACGGCCGCGGCATGCGCGTGCACGTCGACGGCGCGCGGTTCGCCAATGCCCTTGCCTCGCTCGGCTGCGCGCCCGCGGACATCGCATGGCGCGCGGGTGTGGACGTGCTCTCGCTGGGCGGCACCAAGAACGGCCTGCCGTTCGGCGAAGCCGTGGTGTTCTTCGATCGCGCACTCGCGGAAGAATTCGGACGCCGCCGCATGCAGGGCGGCCAGCTCGCCTCCAAGATGCGCTATCTGGCAGCACCCTGGCTCGGCGTGCTGCGCAGCGGCGCATGGCTGCGTCACGCGTCCCACGCCAACGCGATGGCGCGCAGGCTCGCCGACGCGCTCCAAGGCATTCCCGGCACGCGTCTCCTCGCGAAAGTCGAGGCCAACGGCGTGTTCGTGGACGTTCCGCTGCCGGCCATCGCCGGGCTGCGCGCGCGCGGATGGCAGTTCTACGAGTTCGTCGGCGACACCGGCATCCGGCTCATGTGCAGCTGGGATACCACGCCCGGGACGATCGACGGTTTCGCAAACGACCTGCGGGAGCTCACACGATGAAACTCGCACGACGCATTCTCGTCGCCGCATTGGCGGCTCCGTTAGTGGCCCCCTTGGCTGCGCTCGCGCATCACGGCTGGAGCGAGTACGACTCGCAGAACCTGCTGAAGCTCACCGGTACCGTCGAGGAGATGGGCTACGAGCATCCGCACGGCCACATCAAGCTCAAGACCGCGAACAAGACGTGGATCGCGGTGCTGGCGCCGCCGTCGCGCATGGAGGCGCGCGGACTCGCGAAGGACATGCTGAAGACGGGCGCGACCGTCACGGTCGAAGGCTATCCGTCGCGCGTCAAGCCGGAGGAGATGCGTGCGGAGCGGATCATCGTCGCGGGCAAGACGGTGGAGCTGCGGTAGTGCATTCGCGCGACGGGCCGCGGCCTCGCTGGGCGTGTGGAGAGAGGCGCGCGACAGCGCGTCGGCCGCGTACGCTCGCGCGGCGACGCGCCCTTCGGGCCTTGCTTCGACCTGCGGTCTCGGCCGCCTTGCTCGCTAGGCCCCGAGCGCGAATTGCGCCCCCTCGGGGGGCAGCGAGCGACGCCTTTGTCGTTGTCGCGAGCGTGGGGGGCCACTCATGACCCCGATGCAGGGCATCGAGGGCTCGTCCGTCGCGCGCTGGATGCGCGAGGCGCTGTGGGCCTATCCCGCCGTCGAGACGATCCACATCCTCGCGCTGGCCACCGTGGTCGGCTCGGTCCTGATCGTCGACCTGCGGCTTCTCGGGCTCTCGCGCGAAGTCTCCGTCTCGCGGCTGTCGCGGCACGCCTTGCCCTGGACCGTGGGCGCGTTCGTCGTTGCGATGGCCACGGGGCTGCTCATGTTCACGGCACACGCGGAGGACTTTCTCACCAACCGCGTGTTCGCGCTGAAGATGGGGCTCATCCTCGCTGCCGGCGTCAACGCCGCGCTGCTGCACACCGGGCCCTGGCGATCCATCGCGCGGTGGGACACCGGTGCATCGCCGCCCGCGTCCGTGCGCGTCTTCGCGGGGTTGTCCATCGCCTTCTGGATCGCGGTCGTCGCGTGCGGCCGATTGCTCGCCTACACCTGAGGCCGACCCATGCCGCTTCGCGACGACGTCACGCTCGAAAAGCTGCAGCGCCGCGGCGATGGGCGCCTGCCCGATCTCGTCGGATTCCGTGTCGTCGACCTGCAGGAAGGATTGCTGCATGCCGAGCTCGACATCCGGCCTGAGCTCCTCGCGCCGAACGGATTCCTGCATGCGGCCACCGTCGTCGCACTGGCGGACACCGCGGCGGGCTTCGGCTGCATCGCGCACCTTCCGCAGGGCGCGCAGAACTTCACGACGGTGGAGCTCAAGGCCAACTTCTTCGCCACTGCGCGCGAGGGCACGATAGTCGCGATGGCAAGCCCGGTCCACATGGGCAACACCACGCAGGTCTGGGATGCCGAAGTCACGCGCAAGGCGGACGGCCGGCAGATCGCGCTCTTCCGCTGCACGCAACTCATCCTCTGGCCGAAGTGACCAGGTAGGGTCGGGGTCGACTTTTCAAGTCGCGGCCTCCGGTCGCGCAGCGGAGCACGGGCCCCGACGCTGCCGGCCACCGGCGCGATGGGTGTGCGCCTTCGACTCGCCGGCTGCCTAGCGCTTGCCGGAGAGGACACCTGCGTTCCAGCCAGGCGTAGTCGCATCAGTCCACGAGGCTTCACCCAGACGTCACGGCGACAGCGGACGCGCCCGAGGCCGGACATTCGTTGGACGTATAGGGATGCGGCGAAACTTGTATTGGAACAACTGACGGCGAGTGCCTAGAGTGCCCGAAAGTCGTGCGCGGATTGGGCGACTTTGCAGTTCGGGCCACATGTCGACAAAGGGCGCAGCTTGAGCGAAGTCATCGGTGTCATCGCCGCCGTGCTGTCCAGTGGTCTTGGCGGGACTGCCGTTGGCGCTACTCGCTACGTGGTCGGTGCCACCGATCCGGTGACGCTGGGTGCGTTCCGGTTTGGCCTGGGGTTCATTTTTCTGCTTCCGATCGCAATGCTTCAAGGCGGCAACTGGCCGCCAAAGAGCGATTGGCCGAGAGTCTTCGGACTGGGCCTGCTGTTCTTCGGCGCATTCCCGGTCTTGTTCAACTCGTCCTTGATCTACACGACCGCCGCCCGCGGGGCGCTCGCCTTGTCTACCTTGCCCGTGCTGACGATGGTCGTGGCGGCTTCCCTCGCGGTCGAGCCGCTCACCGGAAGAAAGGCTTGCGGAGTCTTCATTGCGATGGGCGGCGTGGCGACGGCTCTTCTGTCCGGCCTGGCGACATCGCCGCCTGGCGCCTGGCGTGGCGACCTTCTGATGGTCGGTGCGGCGCTCTGCATGGCGTTCTACAGCATATGGTCGAAGCCCGTCATCCGCCGATCAGGTCCGATTCGATTCACGACGATGGCGATGGCGGCTGGGGCGTTGTTTCTCCTCTTGCTGTCGGCACTGCGGGATGGCCTTGCCTCCGTGGCCGGCTTTGGCCCGCAGCAGTGGCTGGCGATCGTCTACCTTGGCGTCTTCGGCAGCGCATTGACGTTCTATCTCTGGGCATTCGCGCTCGGCCGGACAACGCCTACCAAGGTGGCGGTCTCCGTGACCGTGAACCCCGTGACCGCTTCGCTCGTGGGCGCATTGCTTCTCGGCGAGCCGATCCGATGGAACACCATCGCCGGCCTGTTGCTGGTGTT
>CAZIZD010000422.1:0-3852 GCA_964543615.1 uncultured Alcaligenaceae bacterium
AGACGTCGTGCTCAACCGGCGCCCGGATGGCACGGAGCGTCTGCTCGAGATCGCCCACGGGCGTGGACGACGACGGACCGGCGTCGAAAGCGGATAGCTCGCGCATCACGTCCGCGAAGCGGCCTTCCTCGTAGTCGCGAGCGAGCGCGAAGCGCTGGATCTTGCCGCTGGTGGTCTTGGGGAATTGCCGCACGGGCACCACCGCCGCAACGGGAATGCCCATGCGCTCGTTGACCACGCGGCGCACCGTGCGCGCGGCTTGCGCGAATGCGGACAGGTCGTCGCCCTTGTGCAGCACGAACACCAGCACGTCGTCGGTGGCGGCGCGCGCGGGACGCGTGCCAGCCGCTGCGGCGCGCCCGAGCTCGATGCCCGCGTGCTGCGCCAGCAGCAGGTCGATGTCCTGTGGATAGTGGTTCTGCCCCGCGACGAACAGGATCTCCTTGGTACGGCCGGTGACGACGAGCTGGCCGTCGATCACCGCGCCCAGGTCCCCCGTGTCCAGGAAGCCGTCGCCCGTGCGTGACCCCGCCGTGAGTGCGGCGTCGTCGTAATAGCCGGGACTCACGTTTGCGCCGCGGATGAGGATGCGTCCCACGACGCCGTCGGCTGCCGCATCGCCGCGCTCGTCCGCGATGCGGACCTCGCAGTCCTGCACCGCGCGCCCCAGGCGCACGAGCTCGACCGCGCCTTCCGCCTTCGCATCGACGCGGCGCACGGCATCGCCCGGTCCGAGCGCGTCGCGCGCGAGGGCTTCCGTGCGCAACGGCGCGCCAGGCTCGGGAAACGTCACGGCGAGGCTCGCCTCCGCGAGCCCGTAGACCGGGAACATCACGTTCGGCGCGAGGTGAGCAGGCGCGAGCGCCGACACGAAATCTCTGCACAGATCGGCCGCGATGGGCTCCGCGCCGTTGAAGATCACGCGCACGCGCGACAGGTCGAGTCCCGCCACTTTGGCCGGATCGTGCGAGCGCAGGTAGTGCATGTAGCCGAAGTTGGGGGAACAGGTCACCGTGACCCGGTGCTCGGCCGCCTTGGCGATCCACAGGCCTGGGCGTCGCACGAAGAGCGACGTGGGCATGAGCCAGTGGTCCGCTCCCTCGAACAGCGGCGTGAGATGGAACCCGATGAGGCCCATGTCGTGGGTGAGCGGCATCCACGACAGGCTTGCATCCCCGTCGCGTGCATGCACGCCGTGGGAGATCGCCGCGATGTTGGTCGTGAGGTTGCGGTGGGTGAGGATCACGCCCTTGGGCTCGCTGGTGGAGCCCGACGAGAACTGGATGAAGGCGACGTCGTCGGGCGCGCTCCGGTGCTCGCTGCCCAGGATCGAGACGTCCGCGATCTCGTCCAGGAACACCGTGCGCCGCTCGAGGCGCGAGACCGCGGCGGCGAGGCCGTTCTCGTTGGCGTACGCGCGCAGGCGGTCGAACACCTTGCGCTCCGTGGCGAGCGTGGGCGATGGCAGGCGCGCGAGCACGCGGAAGAACTTCGCCTTGTGCTCGTCGGCGTTGCCCGGCGCGAGCGGGACCGCCACGATGCCGCCGAGCGCGCACGCCCAGAAGGTGTCGACGAAGGGCGCGAGACCGTCGACCAGGACGATGCAGTGGCCCCCCGGACGGGCTCCAGCATGCTGCAGGTGTCGCAGGATGCCGAGCGCACGGCCGCGCAGCTCGCGGTACGGCACGCTGCGCTCGCTCGTCTCGCCCGCGATGTAGTGGATGCCGCGGTCGCTCTTCGCGACGGCGCCGAGCGCTTCGCCGAGCGTCGCGAACTTCATGAGCGCATTTCCACGTGCATGTGTACCGGCTGCCGGGTGCGGAGGTTGACCTGGGGCTCGATCTCGATCGTCTGTCCCGGGACGAGAGACAGCTTGAACCGTCGAGCCAGCATGATCGCGTGCGCGTGCATTTCGATCAAGGCGAGATGCTCGCCGATGCAGGCGCGCGGACCCAGTCCGAACGGAAGATACGCGAAGCGGTTGCGTGCCTCGGCCTCGCCAGGCAGGAAACGGTCGGGATCGAAGCGGCGCGCATCCCGCCAGTATCGCGGATGGCGATGGACGAGGTACGGCGAGACTAGAACATCGGTGCCTGCCGGAAGCTCGAAGGGTCCCATTCGCGAGGGCGCGATCGATCGCCGCGTGAGGAGCCAGCCGGGCGGATAGAGCCGGAGGGCCTCGTCGATGGCTTGCCGCGTGTACGGGAATCGCAACAGGTCCTCGTAGCCCGGCGCGCTGTCGTCGCCGCCCACCTCGCCGTGGATGCGCGCCTCGGCCTGCGGATGCTGCGTGAGCAGGTACCAGAACCAGTTGAGCGAGCTCGCCGTGGTCTCGTGGCCCGCGATGATGAGCGTCATGATCTCGTCGAGGAGCTGACGGTCGGACATCGGCTCGCCGCTCTGCCGGTCGCGCGCCTCGATGAGCAGCGTGACGATGTCGTGGCGGCGCACGCCGTCGCGGCGCCGCCGCTCCACGTCCTCCATGATGTGCTTGCCCAGCTGCCGGAACTTGTACGCGAATGCGAGATTGCGCGCCGTGTGATCGGTCAGGAGCGCGAACGCCGAGCCGAAACGATGGAGATCCTCGCCGAAGAGCGCGAGCAGGATCACGTCGAGCGTGGCCTCGCTCATGTCCTGCGTGACGTTGACCGGTTCGTCCGCCGTTGCAGCACGCTGCCAGCGGTCGGCGAGCTTGCGCGTGGCGTCGTGGATGTGCGGCATCCACGCCGCGACGATCTTGCGGTGGAAGGAGGGTTGCAGCATCTTTCGCTGCACGCGCCAGTGCTCGCCTTCGCTCGTCATGATGCCGTTGCCGAGCAGGATCGCGACGCGCTCGATGCCGATTCCCTTCCTGAAATTGGCATGATGATCGACGAGCA
Organism: uncultured Alcaligenaceae bacterium; assembly: GCA_964543615.1. GTDB lineage: Bacteria > Pseudomonadota > Gammaproteobacteria > Burkholderiales > Casimicrobiaceae > VBCG01. Next base: position 2,880 of record CAZIZD010000422.1, read on the forward strand.
CGTGCCGCACGTGATCGGGATGCGACAGGACCCAAAGGTCGCGGCCGAGCGCCGGCGAATGCGCGCGATAGGCGTCACCGACCTTGTCGAATTCGGCCTCGAGGACGCCGAGGGCATCGGTCTCGAACGTGATGTCGAGCGTGGACGACGCCAGGGGCGGCTCGCGTGAAGGTGTCGATTGCGCGCGCATTGCTTTGTTATTGACGGAGATTTTCGGAGGCGCGCTGATATGTGTTGGCGGCAGGCCGGCCCTGTTGCAATCGGCGCCGCCACGGATTATAATTTCCCTTCTTCGCTGCATGAACGCATCGAAGACCTCCCAAAGTGTCACCGCAAGACAACGGGAGGCGGTCGCTCTGATGGAATGCAGCAGGAACGCGCAGCAGGAACGCGGTGTCGGGAACGCAATTCACAAAGCGTGAACGCCCGGCGCGATTCCGGTGTCACAGACGACCGGCAGCAACGCTCTTTAACAATTTGCAACCGATAGGTGTGGGTGCTCGTTGTGGACCTGCGGGTTCTGTTCTGGCGCGAGCTGGGGTGGAAGCCGTGGGCTCCAAGACAAACGAAGTGCTCACACTGGAAGAGAAGCTTGTCTTTCGTGCCGTGAGGCATGGGGGATGAGGTTCAACGTCAGTATGAGTTTAACTTAGCAAGATCAAACTGAAGAGTTTGATCCTGGCTCAGATTGAACGCTGGCGGCATGCTTTACACATGCAAGTCGAGCGGCAGCGCGGGGGCAACCCTGGCGGCGAGCGGCGAACGGGTGAGGAATACATCGGAACGTGCCCGAGAGTGGGGGATAACGCCGCGAAAGCGGCGCTAATACCGCATATTCTCCGAGGAGGAAAGTGGGGGACCGCAAGGCCTCACGCTCACGGAGCGGCCGATGTCGGATTAGCTAGTTGGTGAGGTAAAGGCTCACCAAGGCGACGATCCGTAGCTGGTCTGAGAGGATGATCAGCCACACTGG
>CAZIZD010000423.1:0-3849 GCA_964543615.1 uncultured Alcaligenaceae bacterium
CGAGAAGAAATCCGGCTCCTTCGCATGGACGTCGCTCGACCAGCGGCGGTTGCGTTCGAGAAGGTGCTCGAGGGAGGACATGAACAGGATCATACCGGGGACTGGACCGATGCCGGATTACCGCGTTGCAACAAGGACTTGGAGAGTCATTCGTGCGGCAAATGCCACTGATCCGAAAGGACAATTGGCATTCGGCTGCCTCGAAGCCTATCTTGCACTTGTGCGGTGCCAAACCCCCGGACCACCGCAGAAAAAGGAAAGCAAGCCATGTCCAACGCCAATGTCATCGAACTCTACGAAGTCGGCCTCCGCGGACGCCCCGTGCCCCACATCGCTGCGGGCGATCTCGCCGATCCCTATCAAAAGTCCCTGTGGCAACGTGCCGTCGGCGCGTTCAATCTCATCGTCGACGTCGTGCGCGAAGCCCGTGCGATGCAGAAGGCCATGCTCGGACGCACGACGTACCGCGACTTCAGCTAGAGAAGTGCCAGCAGCAATCCGGCAGCGCCGCACGCGGCGATGACCGGAACGACCCCGGCCTTCGTGCGGAACAGCGCGTAGGCCGCGGCGGTGAAGATCGCGATCCCCGTCGCATCGACGCCGCCCGTGAACCCTCGCGGCCAGAACACGTGCCACGCGAAGAACGCGGCGAGGTTCACGATGACGCCCACGACCGCAGCCGTGATCGCGGTCAGCGGCGCCGTGAACCCGATCCGCCCGTGCGTGCTCTCGACCAGCGGCCCCCCCGCGAGGATGAAGAGGAACGACGGCAGGAACGTGAACAACGTCGCGACCCCGGCACCCGCGATGCCCGCAAGCACCAGCGACCCGGGACCGAAGATCGCGTGGGTCCACGCGCCCACGAATCCCACGAACGCGACGACCATGATGAGCGGTCCAGGCGTGCTCTCGCCGAGCGCGAGGCCGTCGATCATCTGCGTCGCGGTAAGCCATTGGTAGTTCTCCACCGCCGCCTGGAACACGTATGGCAGCACCGCGTAGGCCCCGCCGAACGTGAGAAACGCGGCCTGGGTGAAGAACCAACCCATGTGGACGAGCGTCGACCCAGCGCCGAACGCATGTACGAGCGCGCCCAGTGCGAGCGCGAACAGCGCCACGAACGCTGCGATCACAACGATGCAGCGCCGTACGTTCCAACGGGCGTGCGCCGGGGTCGGCATGCCGTCGCCGATGACCGCCGGCGCATCGTCGGTTGCGACTTTGGCGTGCTGCGTTCCCAGGCTGAAGGCGCGAGGCCACGCACGTCCGCCGACGATGCCCGCCACGCCTGCCGCGAGCACGATGGCCGGAAACGGCACCGACCACGCGAAGATCGCGGCGAACGAGAGCGCCGCGATGATCCACAGCGCGGGATGCTTGAGCGTGCGCGTACCGATGCGCCACGCGGCGTGCATGACGAGCGCGACCACCGCGGGCTTGACGCCGTGGAGCACGCCCGCAACCGCGGGCAGGTTGCCGTACGCCATGTAGAGCCACGACAGCGCGACGAGGATTGCGAACGAAGGCAGCACGAAGAGCGCGCCCGCAATGATCCCGCCCCGCGTTCCATGCATGAGCCAGCCGATGTAGGTGGCGAGCTGCTGCGCCTCGGGACCGGGCAGCAGCATGCAGTAGTTGAGCGCGTGCAGGAAGCGGGCTTCCGAGATCCAGCGGCGATCGTCGACGAGATCGCGATGCATGATCGCGATCTGCCCCGCGGGACCGCCGAAGCTCACGAAGCCCAGGCGTAGCCAGTAGCGGAAGGCCTCGGCCCGCGTAGGAGTGCGCGGCGCGTCGATGCCGGCGGTTCCTAGAGGATGCCTTCGAGCACCTGCACGTCCACCATCGCGCCCGGCGCGATGTCGCCGGCCTCCGTCGGCAGCACGATGAAGCAATTGGCCTGCGACATCGACGAGAGGATGCCGGAGCCCTGGTCGCCGGTGGGCCGCACTTCCCACTCGCCCGCGGCGTTGCGCGCGAGGATGCCGCGCTGGAACTCGGTGCGCCCCGCCATCTTGCGGATCGGCGCCGCCAGCAGCGCCTTGAACGCGGGAATGGGCGGGATGTCGCCGCGTCCCTGCAGCACCAGCAGGGCATCGCGCACGAACTGGTAGAACGTCACCATCACCGCGACGGGATTGCCGGGCAATCCGAAGAAGTGCGCGTTGCCGATCCTGCCGTAGGCGAGCGGACGCCCCGGCTTCATCGCGATCTTCCAGAACAGCACCTCGCCCAGCTTGTCGAGGAGCTGCTTCACGTAGTCGGCCTCGCCGACCGAGACGCCGCCCGACGTCATCACCACGTCGGCATGCGCGGCGGCGGCCGTGAAGGCCTCCTCGAGCGCCTGCGGCACGTCGCGGACCACGCCCATGTCGTGCACGTCGCAGCCGAGCCGCGTGAGCATTCCGTAGATCGTGTAGCGGTTGCTGTCGTAGATCTCACCCGGGCCGAGCGTGGTTCCGATGGAGCGCAGCTCGTCGCCCGTCGAGAAAAAAGCGACGCGCAGGCGCCGGTACACGCTCACCTCGCCGATGCCGAGCGAGGCGACGAGACCGAGATCGGCGGGGCGCATCGCGTGGCCGACGCGCAGGACGACCTGCCCGGGCTTCACGTCCTCGCCGGCGAATCGCCGGTTCTGCCCTTGCCGCGTCACCGCACCCGCCCGGACCAGCACGCGCCCGTCGCGCTCGCTCGCGCGTTCCTGCATCACGACCGTGTCGGCGCCCTGTGGCATGACCCCGCCCGTGAAGATGCGCACGGCCTCGCCGGCGCCGAGCATCCCCGTGAACGGCTTGCCGGCGAACGATTCGCCGACGCGCGTAAGGTCCGTATCGCCATCGGTGCGAAGGTCGGCGAAGCGCACGGCCCAGCCGTCCATTGCCGAGTTGTCGTGGCCGGGCACCGCGATGGGTGACGCGATGTCCTGCGCGAGGACGCGGTCGAGCGCCTGCCGCACGTTCACGCGCTCGACGGCGGTGACCGGTGTAAGGAACTGCCTGATGAGCGTGCGTGCGCGCTCCACCGGCATCGAGTCGGGATCGTAATCGTCCGCGCAGGAGATCTCACGCAGGGTCGGGGGTGCTGTCATGGCGTGCCGGGGTTGGATTCGGCCGGTCGAACCGCGATTTTAGTGCCAGGGCCTTCGCTTCGACGAAATGCCACGACAATGCGGCGACCGCAAGCGAGAGGATCAGCGAGCAAACGAAGAGCCCCGCGGGCTCGAGCGAGGGGAACCTCTGCATCAGCGTCTGCTGCAGCGGGAATGAATACACGTAGATGCCATACGAGTAGTCGCCCATCCGGTTGAACGCGGACCAGCGCAGTCGCGGGTGATACGCGACCACCAGGACGACGTACGCGAGGAGCGGCGCGAACAGCGCGCCGCGGGCCACGCCCCCGGGATTCCACGCGACCAGCGCGACGCAGAAGGCGGCGCCCGCGAGCGACACCGGGATGCTCTCGCGCCAGACGTAGGCGAGCGAGCCCAGCGCGAACAGCAGCGCGAGCTCGCGCACGACCTTGTCGTTGGGCGACAGCGGAAACCAGTCGGGACGCCACGCGAAGACGGCGACCATCGCCGCGACGATGACGAACCACGAGACTCGCCGCGCGAGCAGGCCAAGGAATCCCGCGGCGAGCACCGCGACGTAGAGCCGCAACTCGATCGGCAGCGTCCACAGCGACCCGTTGACGTCGTGCGGAAACGGATTGGCGGGAAACGCCCCGGGCAGCCGGTACACGACCTCCCAGCCGAGTGCCACGCGCCATGCGTAGTCGAGGGTCTGAGGGTCAGACAGGACCGCGCCACACGGCAGCGCGCTCGAGAGTCCCGCGAGCACGATCGTGAGC
>CAZIZD010000424.1:0-3833 GCA_964543615.1 uncultured Alcaligenaceae bacterium
TTGCGCCCGCCTTGCCTGCCGCGACGAGATCCTGAAGCGTCGCCATCCTGCCGTCGCCGTTGACGACGATGCCGAGCGAGAAGAACGCGAGCGTGGAAACCGGCGCGAAGTCCTTGACGGGATCGAACGGCAGTGACTTGAAGAGCGACGCACTGACCGCCGTCCCGTTGCTCACCAAGAAGAGCGTGTAGCCGTCTGGCTTCGCCTGCGTCACGGCCTGCGCCGCGGCGATGCCACCCGCGCCGGGCTTGTTCTCGACGACGAACTGCTGTCCCATGCGCTCGCCGAGCTTCTGGGCAATGACGCGGATCGTGACGTCGGCCACGCCGCCGGGTCCGAAGGGGACCACCACGCGCACGGGCTTCGACGGATACATCTCTGCGGCGCTCGCGAGCGTGGCGCACGCGAGGAAGCAGAAGCCGAGTAACGTGCGCACCGAAGTCCTCAATCGATGTACTTGAGACCCGCCTTAGCCAGCGGCTCGCGCATGTTGTACATGTCGAGGCCCAGCGTTCCCGCGGCGAGCTTCTCGCGCTTGGCGCCCTCGTTGGCCTCGCGCGCGGCCGCGGCATCGGCGGCTTTCTGCGCGAACCCGGCGGGAACCACGACCACGCCGTCGTCATCCGCCACGACGACGTCGCCCGGCATCACCAGCGCGCCCGCGCAAACCACGGGCACGTTCACTGAGCCGAGCGTCGCCTTGACCGTGCCCTTGGCCGAGATCGCCTTGCTCCAGACCGGGAACTGCATCTCGGTGAGCACGCGGACATCGCGCACGCCGGCGTCGATGACGAGCGCGCGCGCACCGCGCGCCTTGAAGCTCGTCGCCAGCAGGTCGCCGAAATAGCCGTCGGTGCATTCCGCGGTGATCGCCGCGACGACGATGTCGCCCGGCTTAATCTGCTCGGCGACCACGTGCATCATCCAGTTGTCGCCGGGGTGCAGCAGAACCGTCACGGCGGTGCCGGCCGCTTGCGCGCCGGGATAGATCGGCCGCATGTACGGCTGCATGAGGCCGACTCGGCCCATCGCTTCGTGCACCGTCGCGCTGCCGAACGCGCCGAGGCGCGCGGCGAGCGCCGCGTCGGCGCGGCGGATGGTGCGGTATACGACGCCGAGTTCGAACATTGAGTTACCTCCCTTGCTTCCTGAGCGCGGCATCGAGGCGCGGATACACGCGGCGCGCGTTGCCTTCGTAGATCATCGCCTTCTCGTCGGCCGACAGCTTCAGCGCCTCGATGTAGCGCTTGGTGTCGTCGAAGTTGTGGCCGGTCTCGGGATCGATGCCGCGCACCGCCCCGATCATCTCGCTCGCGAACAGCACGTTCTTCACGGGAATCACGCGCGTGAGGAGATCGATGCCCGGCTGGTGGTACACGCAGGTGTCGAAGTACACGTTCTTCAGCAGGTGCTCGCTCAAGAGCGGCTTCTTGAGCTCCTGCGCGAGCCCCCGATAGCGGCCCCAGTGATACGGCGCCGCGCCGCCGCCGTGCGGGATGATGAAGCGCAGCGTCGGGAAGTCCTTGAAGAGATCGCCCTGGATGAGCTGCATCACAGCGGTGGTGTCGGCGTTGATGTAGTGCGCGCCGGTCGTGTGGAAGCATGCGTTGCAGCTCGTGCTCACGTGAATCATCGCCGGGATGTCGTACTCGACCATCTTCTCGTACATCGGATACCACCAGCGGTCCGTCAACGGCGGCGACGTCCAGTGGCCACCCGAGGGATCCGGGTTGAGGTTGATCGCGACGTTGCCGTACTGCTCGACGCACTTCACGAACTCGGGAATGCACGTCTTCGGATCGACGCCGGGCGACTGCGGGAGCATCGCCGCGGGCACGAAATACTCGGGGAAGAGCTGGCTCACGCGGTAGCAGAGCTCGTTGCAGATGGCGGCCCAGGTCGACGACACCTCGAAGTCGCCGATGTGATGCGCCATGAAGCTCGCCCGCGGGCTGAAGATCGTCAGGTCCGACCCGCGCTGCTTCATGAGCTTAAGCTGGTTGGCCTCGATCGACTGGCGGACGTCGTCGTCGCTCAGCACGAGCTCGGACACGCGGGGCTTGACGGACGGGTCCTTGATGCCCGCGATCTGGCGATTGCGCCATTCCTCCAGCGCCTTCGGCGCCGTGGTGTAGTGTCCGTGGCAGTCGATGATCACTTTGATGAAGTCTCCTGCAGCGCCTCCGGGGCCACCGCGCGCTTTGTCTAATTAAGGCCAAAAATCAATCGGCCGCCTCGTCGACGGCCAATTGACTTACATGCGAGCGCTTGCCGATCAGTCCTCTGCCTCACCTGTCTCCTCGAGCGCACGACTCGGCGGAATGTTGCGAATCAGCTCCGGCTGTCCAAACAGCCCCAGATAGTCCTGGGGGGTCGGGACCCACGTGCGGTTGTACTTGAATTGCTTGTAGTTGAAGTACTTCGGCGTACTCGTTGGGTCGAGCTTTGCGCCGAGCTTATTGAGGGCGGTCGGCGTGACGGGTCCCCATTCGCCATTGTCCAGTCGCTGCATGACGGTTTCGACCGCGGCAATCACCTCCGCACCCGTAAAGTTGCAGTGGCCGTCGCGATTGACAAAGGCACGGCGGTACAAGTCTTGATGCCCCATGGTCTTGACGAGCGCGTCGTAACCCGCAACCAGGCTTATCGGCACCGCACCGTCGCCGTTGGTATGAATTCTTAGTACCGGAACCTTGGGCTCGCCGACGACGGTTCTTCCCGGATAGCTCCACCACTGAACAGCTTTGGGATCGGCGGCGACGCGATCAGCGGCGTTCAACTTGGCGAGGTCGTCATCCAAGCTAGCCCCCGCAGCCTCGTACAGCTTCTTGACTGCGCGCTGGTACGCCGGGTCGCCCCGCTTGAAGGCTTCGACGTAATCCACTCCCGTGTTCCAAGAAGGCTGGCCAGGAACGCTCTGCTCGAACATGTAGCGAGATTGGCCGCCGACCTGAGCCGCAGTCTGATCGAACATCTGGTACATGCTGTTTTGCAGGGCGTCGATATTGTTGGGATCGGGTTCCGGCGTCGTCGCGCTGATCCACGCATTGTGTTGTCCAACCGTGGTCGCCAGAGCGATACGCGCGCGGCCGATTGCGGTCTTCTGGGCGTCAGCGAGCGCTGCGCGCCAAGCCGTTGTCAGGCCAGGATTGCTCGCCGCCGGCAGGTTCACTACTTGAAGATTCGGCGCGATCAACGTCTGCAGGGTGAACCACGAGTCGAGTTCACTGTTCATCAGCCACACCGGTGTGTGTGCGCACGCGGCGACAGCTCCGTCCACTCGGTCCGGGTGCTGCTCGACGAATGCCAGTGTGTCATGTCCGCCACCGGAGAACCCAAGCTGAATCGTGCGCTTCGGCTTTCCGAACTTCGCGGCAAACATGTCCATGACATTGATGAGATCAATGAGCTCATGCGCCGGGTCATATGCAGTCGTGCGATCGGCCCGACGTGCCGTTCCGGCTACGGCATAGCCATTGTTCAGGAGTACAAGGTAACGCGGGACGTCGGGGCTACCTGCAAAGTCCAGGTCGTCGATGAGAACGCCATTCCAATTGTTGGGCTTCCGCATTTCATAGGTAGTGCCCCGCGGGAGTACGCCCTTTTCAACCACCCAATTCTGAGCCTGAGCGGCGCCCGTGTTCAGCGCCATCGCAACGATTGTCGTGCAAAAAAATGCCCCTGCCTTTGACACCCGGCGAGTACCTGTACCGTTCATTCTTCCTCCTGAGGATAGATCACTTTGCATGCGCACTTCACCAAGGCCGTGCCCAAGAAGCAATCGGCCCTAGCAACTCGTTCGAGCTTTCCCAGCAGCCTCCCTTCGCGCCAAC
>CAZIZD010000425.1:0-3818 GCA_964543615.1 uncultured Alcaligenaceae bacterium
CGAAGGCGCACGCGCTCATGGAGTCGGGGAAGCTCGTCGGCAAGATCGCGCTGCAAGTAGAGTAGAAGCGCACCCGCCGCGCGGGTGCGCCTCCATCAGAAGTTTTCTAATACGTCGCGCGACCGCCGGAGATGTCGAACGCGGCGCCGGTCGTGAAGCTGCAATCCTCGCTCGCGAGCCAGCACACGAGCGACGCGATCTCCTCGACCTTGCCGAAGCGCGCCAGCGGGATCTTCGACAGCATGAAGTCGATGTGCTGCTGCGTCATCTGCGAGAACATGCCCGTGCGCACCGCGGCCGGCGTGACGCTGTTGACGCGGATGTTGGACGACGCGAGCTCCTTGCCGAGCGATTTCGTGAGCGCGATCACTGCGGCCTTGGACGCGCTGTACGCAGAGGCGTTGGGGTTGCCTTCCTTGCCCGCCACGGAGGCGATGTTCACGATGCGGCCGTAGTCGCCCTCGCGCATGATGGGAACGATCGCGCGGTTGCACAGGAAGACCCCGTTCACGTTGACGTCGAACACCTGCTTCCACGCATCGACGGGATAGTCGACGAGGGGCGCGTTCGGTCCGGTGATGCCCGCGGAGCACACGAGGACGTCGATGCGTCCCTGCGCGGCGCGCGTGGCCTTCGCCGCTTCCGCGACTTCGCGCTCGCTGGTCACGTCGACGCGAACGGTCTGTGCCGTCGCGCCGAGCTGCGCGCGCGCCTCGTCGAGGTGCGACTGCTGCACGTCCCAGAGGCACACCCTGGCACCGCTCGCCACGAGGCGCTGCGCGACGGCGAATCCGATGCCCTGCGCGCCGCCCGTGACGACTGCGACGCGTCCTTCGAAGTCCAGCTTGTTCATGGTTCGCTCCGCGGCCAAAGCGAACAAGAATAGCAGGCGCGGAGCGCCCTATCGGAAGTACACGGCGATCGCGATCACCAGCGCGGTGACGGCGACCACGCCGAGCACGCACAGGAGGCCCAGCACCGTGTTGCGCGTGTCGCTCTGGAACATGAGCATGTCGTCCATGAGCTCCGCGACCTGCGCGTTGGTGGCCGGGGACGCGGGCGAGGCCGGATCGCCGGGAGCCCCCGCGCCGCGGTTTGTGCCGAATCCCGCGCCGGCCACTTCCGGTGCGGTGGCGGCCGTCGCGAGCTCCATGGGAAGGATCATCACGAAGTGGGTCACGGGCAGCAAGCGGAACGCGTGGTTGTCCCACACCTTCACGCGGGCGCCCGCGCGCATCCGGTAGTCGAGGGCCCTGGCGTCCGCGCCCTTGCGCGCGCCCACGTCGACGATGAATTTCGCGGGAAGCCGCCCCGCATTGGCCGCGCGCAGGAGGGTCGCGAACTTGTCCGACGCCATCGCCACGTTGACCTGGAAGCGGGCCCGTTCCGATCGCGTGTCGCCGTTGGCCCCCACGTAGACGACGGAGCCGATGGCGCCGTTGCGCATGCCCTTGCGCTCGCGGATGCGCAGCACGCCGCCCAGGTCCTGCAGCGAACCGCCGGTGGACAGCTCGACCGCCTCGCCGTCGTCGAGGACGACCTTCATCACGAGGACGCTGTCCTTTTCCTCTTCGATGACGAGCCGCGCTTTGGTCGGGCGCAATCCGATGAGCGGCATTCGGGTCCTTTGGCGCGGCGCGTGCTTCGGCTCGGGTGTTGGCGCCGGATTCTAAGTCATCGGGCGCCGATGACGCGAGGCCAGGAGGCGCCGTTCGGCGGTTCGGGTGAAAATTCCGCAAAGAAACGACGGATCATGCCGTTGTCATGGGAGGCGCGCCGCGCGACAATGGATGCGCTCAACCTCGAGCTCGTTACATCGCGGAGTCTCAAGAAGCCATGCGCGCCCGACCGATCCTCGTCCTTGCCTCCTCTCTCGCTCTCTCCCTCGCTCTGGTGCTGGACGCCGGCGCCGCGCGCGTCGCGCCCCAGCGCACCGCGAAGGTCTCGTCCAAGATCGGGACCATCGCAACCGGCGCCACGGCGGCGCAGCTCGCAGCGGCCATCGTAGGCCCCGGCGTCACGGTCAGCAACGCGAAGTTCACGGGGGCAGCGGTGGCGTCCGGCACGTTCGCGGGTGCGGATGCGGACATCGGCATCGGCAGCGGCGTGATCCTCTCCACCGGCATCGCGGTGGACGCCGACGGTCCGAACGTCGGCGACGGCTGGAGCACCGACAACATGCGGCCCGGCGACGCGGATCTGTCCGCGATCGTCGGCGCCGAGACGTTCGACGCCGCCGTCCTCGAGTTCGACGTCGTGCCCGCGGCCAACACGATGTCGATCCGCTTCGTGTTCGCGTCGGAGGAGTATCCCGAGTTCGTCGACAGCGACTTCAACGACGTGCTCGCCATCTTCGTGAACGGCGTCAACTGCGCCAACTACAACGGCCGGCCCGTCGCGATCAATTCGATCAACGAGAACATCAACGCCAGCCTGTTCGTGGCGAACTACACCGGCACGAAAGACACGGAGTTCGACGGGTTCACGGTCCCGCTCGACTGCGTGGCCGCGGTCAACCCCGGCGTGCCCAACCGCGTGAAGATCGCCATCGCCGACACCTCGGACCAGATCTACGACGCCGCGGTGTTCCTCGCCGCCGGCGGCATGCGCTCCCCCGGCTCGGGTGCGGTGACCGGCAGCAACATCACGCGGGTGATCGAGTACTACCACGCGGGCTTCGATCACTACTTCATGACCGCGATCCCCAACGAGATCACGCTGCTCGACAACGGCACGCTCAAGGGCTGGACGCGCACGGGGCACTCCTTCAACGTGTTCGTCTCGGGCACGCCGGGCACCGTGGACGTATGCCGGTTCTTCAGCACGGCGTTCGGCGCCAAGAGCTCGCACTTCTATACGCCGTACGCGACGGAGTGCGCCATCGTGAAGGCCAATCCCAACTGGCAGTTCGAGGCGGCGGTGTTCAACATGGTCCTGCCGCGCGCCGACGGCAGCTGCGACGCCGGATTGCGACCGCTCTATCGCGTGTACAACGACGGAATGGGCGGTGCGCCGAACCACAGGCAGGTGACCGACCTTTCGCTCTTCGCGATGATGAGGGCGCTGCTCTGGAAGCCCGAGGGCCAGGGCGTGGGCGTGATCGCCTGCGTTCCCAGCTAGCGAACCTGCGCCTTTCGCCAGGCGTCGCGGATGCGGGCCGCGACGTCGACCGCCGCGCGCGGACGAGCCGCATCGCGTGGCTCGCTCGCAGCGCGCGGCCACGTCACGTGATCGAATGCGTCGCACACCGGGGCCGTGAGGAAGCGGCTGCGCGACGCGTACACGTGGCGGTCGCCCGTGCGTGACTGCTGCGTCACGTAGAAGCGCTGCGGAACGACGACGGCCAGGCGATCGCGCGCGCGGGTCATGGCGACATACAGGAGCCTGCGCTCCTCCTCGATGTCCTCGGCGCGCCCGGTGGCCATGTCGGAGGGGATGCAGCCGTCCACGCCGTTCAGGATGCTCACGCTGCGCCATTCCTGGCCCTTCGCCGAGTGAATGGTCGACAGGATGAGGTAGTCGTCGTCGAGGCGCGGCGCCTCGGCCATCGCGGAGGCCGCCGACGGCGGATCGAGCGTGATCTCGGTAAGGAAGCGTTCGCGCGACGGAAACGTGGCCGCAATGCGCGCGAGTGCCGCGAGGTCCATCGCCCGCGACGGCCCGTCCTCGTGAATGCGCATGAGATGCGGCTCGTACCACGCGAGCACGTCGTCGAGGTCGGCGGGCCAGCGCAGCGCGGGGGCGCGCAGGCGCGCGAGGAGCCCTGCAAGCGGGGGCCAGTGCTCCGCCGCGCCGCGCGGCAAGGACGCCTGATCGAT
>CAZIZD010000426.1:0-3809 GCA_964543615.1 uncultured Alcaligenaceae bacterium
AAGAAAAGTCGATCCCGCCGAAGTACTTCTACGACGCCGCGGGCTCTCATCTGTTCGAGGCGATCACGCGAACGCCGGAGTACTACCTGACCCGCGTCGAAACTGCGCTGCTGCAGCGGTTGGCGCCCGAGATCCTGACCGGCGTACCGGAGGGCGCCGTGCTCGTGGAGTTCGGCAGCGGCTTCAGCGAGAAGACACGCGCACTGCTCGACGCAGCGCCGCAGATATCGATGTACGTTCCGATCGACATCAGCGACGACGCGCTGCGCCACGCTGCCGCGACGCTGTCACGCGCGTATCCGGGGTTGCTGGTCGTACCCCTCGCCGCCGATTTCACATCAGCGGTGGAATTGCCAGCCGCAGCGCAGGGACGCACGACGATCGGCTTCTTCCCCGGGTCGACGATCGGCAACCTGATCGAGCCCGAAGCCATCGCGTTCCTGGAGTCCGCGCGTACGCTCCTCGGCGACGAAGGAACGCTGCTCATCGGCGCAGATCTCATCAAGGACGAAGCGACGCTGCTTGCCGCCTACGACGATGCGGAAGGCGTGACGGCAGCGTTCAACAAGAACCTGCTGGCGCGGATCAACCGGGAGCTCGGCGGTGAGTTCGACCTCGACGCGTTCGACCACCTCGCCCTGTGGAACGGGGAACTCGCGCGCATGGAGATGCATCTCGTCAGCCGCAAGAACCAGATCGTGCGGGCCGCGGGTCGGACGTTTGCCTTCCGCACCGGCGAGCGTCTTCACACCGAGAATTCGCACAAGTTCACGACCGATTCATTTGCGGCCATGGCCTCGCGCGCCGGCTGGGAAGTGAGCAATACGTGGGTGACCGATGCGCCTTGCTTCGCGATCGTCAGGCTCACGCCCAAGCGACCACGACCGGCGCCCTGACGTCGCGTTCCTGGAACGCACCGCATCACTCGTGGCGTGCCCTCCCTGCGCGGCGACGACAGCGCTGCGCAGGAGGGTTCGAAGCTCGCAGGTTGCCCTTGCCGCGGGCTAGACCTCCCGTTCGGCCGCCTGCGCTCGCTGCCAGGGCCAGCGCCCGCTCACCTCCAACTCGAGCGCGAAGCTCAGCGCTGTCCGGATCGCCACGATGACGGCGAGCACGCCCAGATTCTGCAGGGTCGGCTCGATGGCCACGGTTCCAATGATGTCGGCAATCACCAGCAGCTCGAGTCCGAGCAGGATCGCGCGGCCGAGATCGGCCCGCAATGCGTGGTACGCGTCCTGGAAGGTTGCGCGACGCACGAGCCGCCGCATGAACGCGGCCGCCGCCAGGAGCGCGCCAAGCAACAGCACGGCGACGCCGACGAATTCGACGACTCGCGCGGCTCCCGCCACAAAGTGTTCGTAGTCGATCGTGATGGCCCGGGACGCGCTCTCGCGCCTTGTATCGTGTAGTTTGCCCACACGCGTCCCTGCCACCCTTGCCCAATGTCAATGCAAGGCGGGCGTGAGTCCACCGGGCTGTGGGCTGCGGCAAGCGTTACCGGCCGTAAGCGTTACCTCCTGTACTCCCGGAACCCCGCCTCGCGCGCCAGGTCTGCCTTGACATCCTCGCGGCTTCGCTCGTATACGATTTCACGGCCCAGGGCTTTGCCAGCGTAGGCAATGCCGTTGCTGGTGGGCGTGAGATCGACGCGCACGTTGTGCACGCCCTCCCCCAGCACCACCGTGATCGTGTCGAGACGCTTGCTGAATACCACCACGTCGAGCGTCTGGCCCGTCGACGTGACCCGAACCTTGATCTTTTCGTCCGCCATCGCCTGAACCTCCCTTACGCGCACTGTAGCAATATGCTCGAGCCACGACAAAGTTCGCGCAACGCGACGCCATGACCGGCCACCCCCGCCGCTCGATCCTGCTGGCCGCCTTCTGGATGAGCGGCTGGCTCGCCACCATGGTCACGCTCGCCATCGCGGCGCGGTTCGCGGGCAAGTATCTGCACGCGTTTGAGATCATGGAGATTCGTTCGCTCCTCGGCATCGTGATCTTCGTGCCGATGGTCGTGTCGGCCGGCGGCCTGCGCGCGATGGCCACGCATCACTTCGGACGCCACTTCGCGCGCAACTCCGTGCACTACGGCGCGCAGTTCCTGTGGTTCGCCGCGATCAACCTCATTCCGCTGGCCGAGGTGATCGCGATCGAGTTCACGGGACCGGTATGGGTCGCGCTGCTCGCGGTCTTCTTCCTCGGAGAGAAGATGACGGCCGCCCGCTTCGCCGCCGTGGTGCTGGGGGTGATCGGCGTCACGATCATCGTGCGGCCGGGCCTCGATCACGTCGATCCCGGCCAGGCCATCGCGCTCCTCGCCGCGATGGGGTTCGCGGGCTCGGTGATCCTCGTGAAGTCGCTCACGCGCACCGAGAGTGTGGTGTCGATCATCTTCTGGATGCTCATCATCCAGTCGGTCATCGGCGCGATTCCCGCGGCGATGGTCTGGAAGACGCCGCCAGCCGAGGCTTGGCCATGGCTTGCGGTGATCGCCTTCTGCGGCACGTACTCGCACTTCTGCATGACGCATGCGCTGCGCCACGCGGATGCCACCACGGTGGTGCCGCTCGACTTCCTGCGCGTGCCGCTCACCGCGCTGGCCGCATGGCTCGCGTTTGGGGAACGCTTCGACGTCTTCATCGTTCTGGGGGCGGCAGTGATCCTCGCCGGCAATCTGCTCAACCTGAAGCGAGGGGCCGCGCGATCCTCGGAAGCGGACAAGCGGGAGGCGGCGCTGCGCCAGCCGGACTAGCGACGCGGCCCACTACCCATGTTCGCCCCCTTCTCCCTTCGCAGCTTCCGCTACCAGTGGTCCGCGGATCTCACGACGTCGTGGGCCGCCGAGATGGAGATGCTGATCCTCGGCTGGTACATCCTCACCGAGACGAACTCGGTCCTCCTGCTCACGCTGTTCGCGTCGCTGCAGTGGATGGGCACGCTCTTCGCGCCGCTGTTCGGACTGGCCGGCGATCGCATCGGCCATCGCAACGTGCTCGCGTTGATGCGGACGACCTACGTGATCCTCGCCGCGGTCATCGCGGGACTGTCCTTCGCCGGCGCACTGTCGCCGGTCGCATTGCTGGCGGTCGCGGCGCTCGCGGGCCTCGTGCGTCCCTGCGAGTTCGCGGTGCGCACCGTGCTGACGAGCGAGATCGTGCCGCACGACCGGCTCATGAGTGCGATCAGCCTGTCGCGCATCACGACCGACTCCGCACGCGCGGCAGGCGCGCTCGCCGGCGCTGGGGCGGTGGCGATGGTGGGCATGACCGCGGCGTACGCCATTGTGGTCACGCTGTACGTAGTCAGCGCCACGCTCGTCATGCAGATTCCGGGACGCACCGCTGCGCAGCGCGACCTTCCGCGCGGTTCGCCCTGGCGCGATCTCCTCGAGGCAGCACGCGCAATCCGTCAGGCTCCGGCGCAGCTTGCGATGGTGCTGCTCGCGTTCCTCGCGAACTTCACCGTCTTTCCCTTCACGATCGGACTCCTGCCCTATGTCGCACGCGAAGTCTATGGCGTGAGCCAGGTCGACCTGGGCTACATGGCGGCCAGCGCGGGCATCGGTGCCATCCTCGCGTCGCTGCTCGTGAGCCGGTTCGCGGGTACGGTGCGGCCTGCGCGCTTGATGATCACCTTTGCCGTCGCGTGGCATGTGCTCGTGATCGCGTTCGGCTTCAGCACCGGCATGGGGACGGGCCTCGTGCTCCTGTCACTGATCGGGATGTGCTCCGCGCTCTGCATGCTGCCGATGGCGGTGCTGATGATTCGCGGCGCGCCGCCTGAGCTTCGCGGACGCATCATGGGCAT
>CAZIZD010000427.1:0-3798 GCA_964543615.1 uncultured Alcaligenaceae bacterium
GGTGGCTTCTGGGAGTACACGGTCGACCTGGGGATGGGCGTTCCCGTCCTCGCCGTGAGTCACGCGGCAGAGGTATTCGAGCGTGGACAGGAGGTGCGCGCGGTCATCGCGCTTTCCCGCATTGCCGTGGTCGGTGCGCCGTGATGCGCGCTCCCTGGCGCGGCAGATTCTTCACTCTCGCCGGCTCGCGGTTCGCGCGGGCACGGCCATCATTGAAAGGAACATGACATGCGTCAGGTCGTCGTGCCGCGCTTCGGCGGGCCCGAGGTGCTCACCGTCGTCGAACGTCCCCGTCCCGAGCCAGGGCCCGGCGACGTGCTCGTCAAGCTCGCCTATGCCGGAATCACGTTCGGTGACGTCTACCAGCGCGAGGGGACCTATCGCCCTAACAACCCGCTGAAGGAAGGCGACGCGCCGCTGCCGATCGGAGGCGAGGGTGTGGGAGTCGTCGAGGCGATCGGCGCCGACGTGCGCGATCTCGCCGTAGGCGATCGCGTCGTGTATGGGGAGCAGCTGGGCAGCTACGCCGAGTACGTCGCCGTTCCCGCGTGGCGCGTGATGAAGATTCCGGAAGGCGTCGCGTCGCGTGACGTTGCCGCGGCGTACGGCCTGGCGCTCACCGCGCACTATCTCGCGTTCGACACGGCGCGGTTGTCCGAAGGCACGTCGTGCCTCGTGCACGCGGCGGCCGGAGGCGTGGGCCATCTTCTCGTCCAGTTCGCCAAGAGCCGCGGCGCGCGGGTGATCGCGACGGTGGGCAGCGCCGAGAAGGCGGCGTTCGTGCGCGGCATTGGCGCAGACGAGACGATCCTCTATCGCGAGGTCGACTTCCTGCCGGCGGTGAAGGCGTTGACCGCCAATCGCGGCGTGGACGTCGTGTACGACGCGATCGGTGCGGAGACCATCGAGCGCAGCATCAAGGCCACGGCCCACCGCGGGCTGTGCGTGCTCTACGGCAACACGTCCGGACTCGTGGACAGCATCGCGCCGATGGATCTCGCGGCGGCCGGGTCGATCTATTTCACGCGCCCGCGGCTTGCGCATCACATTCGCACGCGTGAGGAGATCGCACGGCGCGCGGACGACATCTTCCGCGGCCTTGGCGCCGGCAGCCTCAAGGCCCAGCTCGGGGCGGAGTTTCCGCTCGAGAAGGTGGTGGAGGCGCACCGGCTGCTGCACTCGCGCAACTCGTCGGGGCGGATCCTGCTGACGTTGTAGCGCAGACGGCGAAGACGCCGGGCGTGCTCAGCCGCGCAGCGCCGTGCTGCGCAGCGCATCCGCGTCGAACGGAAGGTCCACGAGGCGCAATCCCGTCGCGTCGAAAATGGCATTGGAAATGGCCGCGGCCGTCGGACCGACCGAGCACTCGGAAGGGCCGAGGTAAGGCTCGCCGGGCCGGTCGATGAGCACGACGTCCACGTCGGGCGCACGGTCGAAGCGCAGCATGGGATAGCTCTCCCAGTCACGGGAGAGGATGCCGTTCGCGTCGTATTTCACCGCCTCGTGGAGGGTGAACGAGAGCGACTGCAGCGCACCGCCCTCGACCTGCAGCGCGAGACCATCGCGATCGACGATCTGTCCCGCGTCCGCCGCGATGGTGAGGCGATGCACCCGCACGTTGGCGGCGTCATCCACCTCGAGGTCGGCGATCACCGCGGCATAGGCCTTCTTGTTGATGTAGCGCGCGTACGCGAGGCCGCGCCCGTGCCCCTCGGGCGTGGCGCGTCGGCCCCATTGCGCGCGCTCGGCCGCGGCCTCGAGCACCGCCTTCGCCCGCGGGTCGTCGAGATGGGCGAGTCGGAAGGCGAGGGGATCGATGCCGGCCTCGCGCGCGAGCGAGTCCATCGTCGTCTCGATGGCCATCACGTTGGCGTAGGCGCCGAGCGAGCGCAGCGTCGACGTGCGCAGCGGCATGTCGCGCACGAGATGCTTGACGATGCGGCGGCGTTCGAAGTTGTAGCCAGGCTCGGCGTTGCGATGCACGCCAGCGAGCGGCACCGAGAGGAACGGCTGCACGACGAAGGGCGTGGGAGGCGTATCGAGGAATCGCGTCGCTAGCATGCGCGCGGGACCGATCTGGCCCGCGCCCGGGCGCGGGCGCGTGCGATGCGTGTCGCTCCAGGTCTCATGATTCCAGTCGACGATGCGTCCGCCCGCATCGACGCTCGCGCGCACCTCGACCACCATCGCGGGTCCGTACGGTTCCCACGCGTGCTCGTCCTCGCGCGACCATTGCAGGTGAATGGGTGGCCCGGGCATCGCCATCGCGACGAGCGCCGCGTCGAGGGCCGCGTCGTCGGCGCCGTTGTGACCGTAGCACCCCGGGCCCCGCCGCTGCACGAGCCGCACGTGCTCCGGCTCCAATCCGAGCGATTCCGCGATCGTCAGTCGCAGCGGGAACACGCCCTGGGTGTGCGTGATGATCGTGAGCTGGGTTCCGTCGTATTGCGCGATCGCGGCCGAAGGCCCGATCGAGCCATGCATGAGATACGGTCGCGTCAGCCGCGTGTGCACCGTGATCGCGGCGTCCGGAGGCGGTGGCTCGAGCGGCGGCACGGGCGCCTCGATCGCATCCCCTTCGACCACCGGCAGGCTGATCGCGGGCGACGCCTGCAGGAGCGAATGGATGCTCGTGGCGTCGAGCTTGCGCAGCTCGCGCCAGCGCACCGCGCCGGCCAGGCGCGCGGCGGCGCGGATCGCATCGTGCTCGCGCTCCGCGACGACGGCGAGGAAGCTGCCGTTGCGCACGACCTGCGCGCCGCCGAGGCGCTCCGCGATCGAAGGATCGATGGACTCGATGCGCGCGTGGGGGTGCGGCGGCCGCACGAGACGCGCGTAACGCATGCCCGGCAGGCGCATGTCCTGTACGAAGGGCGCGGCGCCGGCGACGAGCTGCGCGAGGTCGAGCGCCTGCACGGGGCGGCCGAGCACGCGGTATTGCGCCGCGGGCTTGGTGGCGATGGCGACATCGACTGGAATGCCGAATCCGCGCCCCTGCAGGAGTGAGGCATAGCTGGTCGTCCGCGTGGTGCCGCTCGAATGCACTTCGCCGTCGCGCACGTCGAGGGTTGCAACGTCCACGCCGAGCTCGCGCGCGGCGCGCGACAGGAGCTCGCGCCGCGCCGTGGCCGACGCAAGGCGCACCGAGTTGCCGCAACGCTCCATGGAATTGCTCGCCGACGTGTATTCCTCGTCGAGCGAGGAGGCGGTGTCGACCTCGTCGACGTCGATGCGGGCGAGGTCGACGTCGAGCTCCTCGGCCGCGATGAGCGCGAGCGCAGTCGAGATGCGCTGTCCGATGTCGACCTTGCCTGTGCGCACGCGAATGCGTCCGTCAGCCCCGATCGCGATCCAGTCGTCGACGTTGGGATACTGCGCGAGGCTGACCGTGGTCATGCGCGGGTGGTCATGCGCGCGCGTTCTCTGCCGCCGCGAGGCGCGCCGCCGCGAGGATGCGCGAATGCGTGCCGCAGCGGCACAGGTGCGGTGTGAGCGCTTCGCGGATCTGCGCCTCGTCCGGCGCGCGCACGCGCTCGAGGAGCGCCGCGATCGCGATGACCATGCCGGGAATGCAATAGCCGCACTGCGCCGCACCCGCGGCGACGAACGCGGCCTTCACGCGATCGAGCAGCGGCGTCGCGTTCTCGATCGTGCGGATGTCGCGGTCGGCGAACTGCCCCACGGGCGCGTTGCAGCTCAGGACGGAGCGTCCATCGACCAGTACGGCGCAGGCGCCGCATTGCTCGAGTCCGCAGCCGAACTTGGTGCCGGTGAGGCCGAGATCGTTGCGCAGCACGT
>CAZIZD010000428.1:0-3788 GCA_964543615.1 uncultured Alcaligenaceae bacterium
GCCCATGGACCTGCGCGTGAATCCCCTCAACATGTCGCGCGCGCAAGCGCTTGCGGGTCTCGTTGAGGAAGGCATCGAGGCGCAGGCCACGCCCTATTCGCCGTTGGGCATTCGCGTGCACGGACGTCCCTCGCTCGATGCGTGGATACGCGACGGCCGGCTCGAAGTGCAGGACGAAGGCAGCCAGCTCGTCGGCTTCCTGGTCGCGCCGAAACGCAACGACATGGTCGTCGACTTCTGCGCCGGCGCCGGCGGCAAGACGCTGCTCCTCGGCGCGCTGATGCGCTCCCAGGGCCGGCTCTACGCGTTCGACGTGAGCGAGGCGCGCCTCGCGAAGCTCGCGCCGCGGCTCGCGCGATCCGGCCTGTCCAACGTGCATCCGCAGGTGCTCGAAAGCGAGCGCGATGCGAAGGTAAGACGCCTTGCCAACAAGATCGACCGCGTGTTGGTCGATGCGCCCTGCACGGGATTCGGCACGCTGCGGCGCAATCCCGACCTCAAGTGGCGGCAGCCGGAGTCGGCGATCGCCGAACTCGCCTTGCGGCAGCTCGCCATCCTTTCGGCGGCATCAACGCTCGTGAAGCCCGGCGGCCGCATCGTCTACGCGACGTGCAGCGTGATGCCGGAGGAAAACGAGCGCGTGGTCGAGCGGTTCCTCGCGGCCAACGCGACTTTCGCGCTGGGCGACGCCAGCGCGGAACTCGCACGCGCCGGCATCGCGCTCGACACCGGTCCGATGTTGAAGCTCGTGCCGCACGTGCATCACTGCGACGGGTTCTTCGCGGCCATTTTGACGCGCAGCTAAACTAGCGGGACGCATGCTCGCCCCCATCGACTTCTCGCGCCTGTCGAACGCCCTCGACTCGCCCCGCTACTGGGCCGAGCTCGCGGTGGTGTTCCTGTGCCTTGCGATCGCGTGGGTGATCGACCGCCAGATCGAGATCCGCGCGCGCCATCATCAGGCGGCGGCCCGGCATCCCAACATCCGTGGAGGCGTCGGCCGTGTGACGTTCTCGATGGTGGGGCTCCTGCTGCTGCTTCTCGCACGGTCCGCCTACCGGGCCGTGGGCGGCCATCCCTTCTTCATCGAGATCGCGATTCCGCTCCTGATCGCGCTCGCGGCCATTCGCATGCTGATGTACGGGATGCGCCGCCTGTTCGCGAACGCGACCTGGCTCAAGACGTCGGAACGCGCGATCGCCTTCACGATCTGGCTGCTTGCAGTGCTGTATTTCGTCGGCGTCCTGCCCGAGATCGCCCGCGAGCTCGACACTATCGCACTGCCTTTCGGCAAGACCCCGGTCTCGCTGCTCACGATCGCCAAGGGCGCGGCGGCCGTGGTGCTCACTCTCATCGTCACGCTGTGGCTCTCCGGGCTGATCGAGCAGCGCCTCACGAGCGCCGAGGGCGTCGACACCAACCTGCGCGCCCTGCTCGCGAAGATCCTGCGCGCCGTGCTGCTGGTGGTGGGCGTCCTGGTGGCGCTGGAGGCGATCGGCTTCGACCTCACGCTCCTCACCGTGTTCGGCGGCGCACTGGGCGTCGGCGTGGGTCTCGGCCTGCAGAAGCTCGCGGCCAACTACATCGCCGGCTTCACCATCCTGCTCGACAAGTCGATCCGGCTGGGCGACATGATCACCGTCGACAACCGCCAGGGACGCGTCGCCAAGGTCACGTCGCGCTACGTGGTGTTGCGTTCGGTCGATGGCATCGAGGCGATCGTGCCCAACGAGACGCTCGTCACGACCACCGTGCTCAACCATTCCAACGCGTCGCACGACATCCGGGTCGCCGCGCAGGTGCGCATCGCCTACGACGCGGACGTCGAGCGGGCGCTGCGCATCATGGAGGAGGCCGCGGGCGCCGAGCCGCGCGTGGTCGCGGCCCCCGAGCCACCGACGGCTTTCGTGACCGCGCTTGGCGAGGTCGGGGTCGAGCTCGAGCTCGTGTTCTGGGTCTCGGGTCCCATGGCTGGCGTGCAGGCGCTGCGCAGCCTGGCGATCCGCCGCATCCTCGCGGCCTTCGCTGAGCAGGGCATTGCGATACCCGCGCCCCGCCGCGACATCCGGATGACAAGCGTTGAATCCGCGGCGCCCGCAGGCGCGGGCGCGGCGTCACCGTCCGGGTAGATCGCCGACCGCGGCGGGCCGCCCCACGACTCAGTGAGATGGCCCCGGGGGCGCGACGACACGATCCAGCCAGCGGAAAAATCCCTTGAGCGGGGTCGTGATGTGCGATGCGTACCGAAGCTCCGCCGGACGCGCCCCGCAGGGATCGCGGACCAGATCCTGCCGGAAGGCTGCGATGGGCGGCAGAGGTCCAGGGTCATACGCACCGCTGTAGTCGTAGGCGAACCAGGCGAGCTCCTCCGCCGTCAGCGTTCCCCGCTCGAGCACCGCGTCCGTCATGCGGTCGAACGTCGAGCGCCATCCAGAGGCGACGAGACGGCTGATCGGCTCGTCGACCCAGGCGATCCTTCGTTGCCATCTGCGCTGGAGGAGCTTGGCGACGGCCTGCGCGGGAGATCGCACCGGAAAGTGCGCGATTTGCACGCCGGTGAACACCTGCATCGCCAATGCCTCGTGCCCCTCGGCCGTTCGGCGGTAGGCCCAGTGCGATCCCTCCAGCAGGAACTGCGCCGGGTCCGCTGCAAATCCCGGCCCGAGGATCACCTTACCTAGCATCTTGCGTTCCTGCAGAGGCCTGTGGACGATGCGTCGCAGGACGTGGGCCTCGCCTGGCGGATCCTCCGGCAGGGGAATGTAGGTCTTCCATGGAATCGCGCCGATTTGGTCGCGCCCGAGCCTTGCGAGGGTGGCCTCGACTGTGGACCGCCCCGGCGCTGCCAGGAACTCATCCGCGTCGAGGACGAACACCCTATCCGCGCCGGCGGCAAAGGCCGAACGTGCGAGGCTCGTCAGCGTGGCGCCCTGCCGGAAAACGGGATCCTCGCTGACGGACACGCCGATCGGCAGTCCTTCCGCTTCGAGAAGCCGCAGGATGTCCAGGGTGGCATCGACCGACTGGTGCACCACGACATGCACGCGATCGACGAATTCGAGCGAATGGCGAACGAACGCCTCGATGACGTCTTCTTCGTCCCGGACCATGCTGACCGAGTGCAGATTCATCCCTGATTCTCCATCCGGCGGATTCCTGCGTGTGCTCCGCCGTCGACGCCGTGGCTGTGATCGCGAGGGCCACCCTTGCGGATGCTATCAATCCATCGGGTGCGGATCCTGGCTTTGTTGCGAACAGGGGCATTGCGAATGGGCGGCCCGCCGCGATATGCAAATAATGGGCACGGATCCTGCACCGCCCGCGGGCGCCCGGCGGCACCCCAAAACCCAGCCTCTGGCGTACAATGGAAAGATTGCTGGGGTCCCGGCCCTTGCTCACTGAGACTACGGATATTCAATGACTTACGATTGGCTTTCGATCGCTGCGCATGGCCTGGTGAACATGCCCTGGTGGGGCTATGTGGTGTTTACCCTGGTCATGACGCACATCACGATCGCGTCGGTCACCATCTTCCTGCATCGAGCCCAGGCCCACCGCGCGCTCGATCTGCACCCCGCCGTCTCGCATTTCTTCCGGTTCTGGCTCTGGCTCACGACCGGCATGGTCACCAAGGAGTGGGTCGCGATCCACCGCAAGCACCACGCGAAGGTCGAGACCGAAGACGACCCGCACAGCCCGGTGACCCGGGGCATCAAGACAGTGCTGCTGCAAGGCAGCGAGCTGTACCGCTCGGAGGCGAAGGTCCAGGAAACGCTGAACAAGTACGG
>CAZIZD010000429.1:0-3785 GCA_964543615.1 uncultured Alcaligenaceae bacterium
CTGGTGCCGTCATCAGCGAGGGCATCGGCCGCGAGCTCGACTGGACGGTCGACGCGCTGCTCCCGCAGGCGAAAGCGAACACGTTCCAGCACGCGTACGGGCTCGGTCTGCGCGCGTGGCGGCAGAACGTCACGGTGCACAGCTACCCGCACTGGATCACGAACCAGGTCTCGAACGCGTTCCTCAACTGGGGCACGGGCCGTCTGCCGATCACCGATTACGTGTCGTCGATCCTGTGGGGCCGCGGGTACTTCGCCGACGCGATGAAGGACGCGTACAACTGGCAGACGTACATGGCGGCCGGGAAGCCCACCGTGCGCCCGCAGGAGATGTCGCAGGAGGAGTTCGACTCCGCGCTGCGCTTCGAGCGCACGGCTAACCAGCTGCACGGCGGGCTGTTCGTCAACACCGTCGTGAAGCGCGGCGGATTGCAGACGCTCATCGGCGCTGGCATCGAGCCGGACGCGATCACCGCGGACCTTCGCGCGCAGCTCGCGCAGAAACGCGGCGTGACGCAGTGGCAGCGGCTGGAGCTCGAGAGCGCGATCGACGATTGGGGCCGCCGTCTCTCGCTCGCGCAGGGCGGATTCGAGAAGAGCGTGCTCGATCACCTCGGCTCGCGCAGCTCGTCGAACAAGATCGCGGCGACGCAGGCGCTCCACGGGCAGTACGGCGTGTGGGAGCTCGTGCACAAGCACGGCGCGACGCTCGCGCAGCTCGACCGCTCGCCGAACATGACGCACGAGCAGGCGGCAATCTGGGCCGCGGCTGGCACCGTCGACTACGGCGACACGAGCCCGCTGATCCGCAACGGCTACAACGACCCGAGCGCGCGCAGGAGCGAGGCGTACTACGCGACGGAGAGCGCCGCGCGCGCGAAGCAGATCGGGCGCTACGTGATGTCGAACCCGTTCGCGCTCTTCATGGCGGGCGGCGTGCCGCGATGGGTTGCCGGGATGCACGAGAACCCGATCCGCTCGGCGGCTGTGCTCGCGGCCGGCGCGGCAATCAACGCAGGGCTGTGGGCCGCGTTCGCGGCGGCGGGCGGCGACCCGCGCGAGAAGATGCTCGCGATGTCGGGCTCGCGCGGCTTCGAGGGCCTGCCGCTCTACGATCCCGTCGAGGCGAAGATGGCGGCCGACGGCGTGGGCTACCAGCCGGAGGGCAACGAGGGGCTCCCGCAGACGCTGCTCAACAAGCAGTTCGCGGCGTTCCTCGCGCACTCCGCGGGCAGCGCGCCGGCGCCCGGCGGCATGATCTCGGACGTCGGCAAGCTCGTCCCGCAGCTCGACATGGCGGCGAGCGTGATGCAGGGCGCGCAGAACCTCGGCGCGAAGTCGTTCGCCGACAACGTGACGTCGACCGCGGACGCGCTCCTGGGTCTCAACATCGGGATGCAGCAGGGCCTGATCTCGGGCCTCTTCGACGTCGACCGCTCGACGGATCCTGGCACGGAAGCGCAGAAGCAGGCAGTGCAGATCCTCCGGCGCACGATGCCGCAGACCGGCGACATGTGGTGGGCGTCCAGGGGCGGCCAGGACGCGATCGGAAGCGCGCTCGGCGCGAGTCTGCCGGACCTCCTGACGGCGATGCCCGTGCCGAACAAGGCCGCGGGAGAGCGCGCAGCGCAGGCGACGTGGCGCTTCTTCTGGAACGCGCGCCAGCTGCGCCCGTACGCCGGCTGGAAGGACACGCGCGACCTCGGCGCGGCGCTGCTCGAGATCACGGGCGTGCAGGGTGGCTCCGCGGTGAACACCTCGAACCCCGAGCGCGTGCAGGCCGGTCGCCTGCTCGGCCAGTGGGCGCCGAAGGCTGTCGCGGCGGTCTACTCGAACTTCAGGACCGGCAAGTACGCAGAGCCCGCGACGCTCGACTCGATGCTCGCGTGGCAGTTCGGTCTCGCGCACGACCTGCGCACGGACGTCCCCGACCTCGTTCTCGTCGACGAGCCGCAGACGCCGATCGGCAAGTGGATCAAGGGCCAGGGCGGAAGCCCGGCGGTGCAGTCCGAGCTCGTGCACATGGCGTTCGATTACGTCCACGGCCCGGCGTTCGGGCGCGCGGTGGCTCCCATCCTCGAGATCGGCCGCGGGCGCGCGTTCGACCCGATGCTTGTCGAGGAGGCGTTCCGCTCGAGCGCGAAGGATCAGAGCGGCGCGGGCCTGCTCAAGATGACGCTCGCGCTTGCACAGACGCAGCCCGACAAGCTGGGGCAGGCGTGGATGATCTTCAGGAACTTGCCGCCGCCGGATCCGCGGAGCGCGGCGGGCGCGGACTACGCAAAGTTGAAGGCGTTGTTCCGCGAGGGCGACCGTGGCATCCTCGAAATCACGCCGCTGCCGAACATGCTCGACACGTTCGGGGGCCAGGCGTTCCAGGGCGGCCTTCCCGCCGTCCAGACCATCAACGCGCAGGAGCGTTTGCGATGAGCGCGATACGGGCAATCGGAGAGAACAGTCCGGTGACAATCGGACTTGTCGTGCTCGTGCTCGGCGTGCAAGGTTGGGTGCTCAAAGAGACCTACGCGACGAAGGACGCGCTTCGCTCCGAGTTCGTGGGCCGCGACCTTTTCTCAGCGCGGATGGACGACATGCAGCACCAGCTCGAATCAATCAAGGGACGGCTCGATCACCTGGAGCGGAAGTGAGTCCGTGCAGCGCTTCTTCCCGGCCGCTGTCGCGGTGTCGCTCGTGCTCATGCTCGGCGTCGCCTGGGAGCTTCGCGGCCTTCATGCCGCAGTCGACGTGCTCGTGACCCGAAAGGACAATGCGATGGAACAGACCGCAACGACCGAATGGACATCCGGTGGCCTCAAGGTCTCCGTGACGACGACGCGCGGCGCGAGCGAAAGCGCAAAGGACTTCGCCGACCGACACAAAGAGGGCGTGGACGCCATGCTCGCCAAGTACCCGAAGGACACCTGACACATGAAGCACTTCCCCAAGATCGTTCTCGCGCTCTGCGTCGCCGCGCTCTGCGCGTTCGTGTTCGTCACGGCTGGATGCGCCAGCGCGCCCGCCGTCAACAACGCGATCGGACCCGCGCGCGACATGATCGAGGAGTGGAACGCCGCCCGCGCGGACGGGAAGCTCACCAAGGCCGAGATCGAGCAGCACGATGTCAGCGTGCGTGCGGTTGGGCGCTCGATGGATCAGCTTGCGCAGGCGGTCGCGAAGAGCTACCCGCCCGTCGATGCGCCGACCGATCCCGCTCGCTGGTACGAGTGGGCCGCTGGAGCGCTCGGACTCGGCATGGCCGCGACCGGCACGTACATGAAGGCGAAGAAGGACATCAACGCCGAGCGCGATGCGCAGCGCGACCTGCTCGGCGAGGAGACCGTCGAGCCCGTGAAGCGCGTCGCGGCCGCGCGCGTGCGCGCCAAGTCCCCGCTCACCAACGTCAAAGTCCGCGTCGGCGAACACCCGACCACATGAGGAACCAATGAAGATCGCTCTGCTCGCACTCGTCGCAGCCCTCGCCGTTCCCGCGTCCGCTGGCGCACCGCAGCCGCCGCTCTTGTCGTCCTGCCGCGTCACGCCGCGCCCGGTCGGATTCCCCGGCGGCGTCACGGAGACGCGCACGCTCCAGCCGTACACAGGCACGGAGCCGCTCACGCACGTCTCGATCGACGCCTGCATCGCGAGCTTCGCGCGCGTCGCGGCCGAGAACCGCACGCCGTTCCCGTTCGGTGAAGGGCTCTCCGTCATCTGGCCGCACCCCGACATGCGCTTCCGCGTGTGGCTCGACGGTGACGTGCCGACGCTTCTCTTCGACGAGACGCTCAC
>CAZIZD010000430.1:0-3758 GCA_964543615.1 uncultured Alcaligenaceae bacterium
GGAGGCGCTTGAGGTTGACGAGCGTCGCCTGCGAACGGGTGGCGCTTGCCACCAAGCTCTGGAAGGTGGGGTAGGTAGTGGTCACGTGGTCCATGGCATCTGGGCGGGTGGGATCGCGGGGGCTGGACAAAATCGCTAACACATTTGAGCTAGCGTTCAAAACCAGTCACGGTCGCCAACCTGGAATCGTTATATTCCATCGTCATGACGCATCCTATATACCAATGTCATATTACGCAAGCGTCTTGCCGTAATTCGTGTGTTACAGCTGCTGCTTACCCCGGTCTCCTGGACTGGGCGATCTGTGGGGGCGCGGGGGAACGGGGGGTAGCTGCGCACGCTGTTCGCTGAGGTCTTTGGTTGCCTCGAGACAGGGGCTCGGCCATCATCCCGGCCATGCCGGTCCTGTCTCGTTGCCCGCGAGCGCGCGCGGCCCTGGTCTTCGTGCTGCTCTCGCTTGGCCTTTCCCTCGAAGTCGCGGCGGCCGGCCCCAAGCGAGTGCTCATCCTTCACTCGTTCGGCCGCGAGTTCGCGCCCTTCGACACCGTGTCCGCGGTGTTCCGCACCGAGCTCGCTCAGCGCTATCCGGACGCGATCGCGTTCATCGACGCGAACCTCGACCTGCGGCGTGGCGCGAGCGAGCGGGAAGAGCAGGTCTTCCTCGACTATGTCGTGGCGCGGTTCGACAGCGGTCCGCCGGACGTGGTCGTCACGATCGGGATCCCCGCCGCGCGGTTCTACACGAGGCATCGTGCGCGCCTGTTCGCCGACGCGCCCCTCGTCGCGGGCTCGCTGGACGAGCGCAATGCGAAGGCGTTGAGGCTCAAGACCGGCGACGCGGTGGTGGCCGGGAACATCGACCTCACGAGGCTCGTCGATCACATCGTCGGCCTGCTGCCGCGGACCGGGACGATCGCGGTGGTGCTGGGAGGCTCGGACATCGAACGATTCTGGGCGGAGGAGATGAAGCGCGAATTCGCGCCGTTTCGCGATCGCCTGAAGTTCGAGTACTTCAACGGTCTCTCGCTCGCGCAGATGCGGGAGCGCGCGGCGAACCTGCCGCCCGACTCGGCCATCCTGTACGCGCTGCTGGTCGTGGATGCCGCGGGCGTTCCGCACGAGCGATACGAGGCGATGTCGAGGCTCCATGCCGTGGCCAACGCGCCGATGTTCGGCATCTTCGAAAGCGAGATGGGCCGCGGCGTCGTCGGCGGCCCGTACATATCCCAGCGCAACAACGGCGAGCGTGTCGCGGCGGCCGTGCTGCAGATCCTCGACGGCAAGGAGCCGCTTCGCTCCGGCTTCCACGTCGACCAGTTTCAGCCGCCGGTCTACGACTGGCGCGAGCTCGTGCGATGGAACATCGACGAAGGGAACCTGCCGCCCGGGAGCGAGATCCGCTTCAAGCCGCCATCGTTGTGGGACGAGCATCGCGCCGCGGTGATCGCCGTCGCGACGGCACTCGTCCTGCAGGCGGGGTTGATCGCCGCCATGCTGATCCAGAGGGCGCGCCGGCGCCGTGCGGAGCTCGAAGCGGAGGCCCTCGCCGGCCGGCTCGTCACGGCCTATGAGGACGAACGTCGTCGGCTCGCGCGCGAGCTGCATGACGACGTGAGTCAGCGCCTCGCCGGCCTTGCGATCGAGGCCGCTGACCTCGAGCAACACCATCGCGGCTCGCGAGAAGCCGACACCGCGCACGCCATCCGCGCGGGCCTCGCGGAGCTGGGCGAGGACATCCACACGCTGTCGTATCGCCTTCATCCCTCCGTGATCGAGGACCTGGGCCTCGTCGAGGCGCTTCAGATCGAGACCGACCGGATCGCCCAGCAGGGTGCGCTGCGGATCGATCTCGATTGCCGCGATGTCCCGGGCGCGTTGCCGGCGGATGCTGCGTTGTGCCTCTTCCGCGTTGCCCAGGAAGCCCTGCGCAACGCGGAGCGCCACGCAGGCGCGCGCGGAGTTGCGGTCGGCGTTGCCCCTCGGGATGGCGGCATGTCGCTCACCGTCCGCGACGATGGAGCGGGGTTCGACGTCACGAAAGAGCGCGAGCGTGCGAGCCTTGGTCTGGCCAGCATGCGGGAGCGCGTACGCCTGCTCGGGGGCCGGCTCGACATCGACAGCGCGCCGGGGCGCGGGACCCGCATCGAGGCATGGATTCCCTTGAAGGAAGCGGCATGAACCGACCGCGCCTGCTGCTCGCCGACGACCACCCGATCGTCGCGCAGGGCCTGCAAAGCATGCTCGCGTCCGAGTTCGACGTCGTCGGCGTGGTCGCGGATGGCGAGGCCATGCTCGAGGCCGCGCGCCGCCTTGCGCCCGACGTGATCGTCGCGGATGTTTCGATGCCGCTCCTGAACGGCATCGACGCTCTCGAGAGGCTCCGCCGCGAGGAGATCGTGACGCCGGTGGTGCTTCTCACGATGCACAACCAGCCGGCCTATGCACGACGCGCACTGCGCGCGGGCGCAGCCGGGTACGTGCTCAAGCTCGCCGCACCGGAGGAGCTCGTGCAGGCGATCCGTGCGGCGCTCGACGGTCGCAAGTTCATGAGTCCTGCGCTGGCGCGCACCATGAGCGACAGCGCACAGCGCGAGCCGCCCGACATGGGCGAGCGCATCGCCCGCCTCACGCCGCAGCAGAGTACGATCCTCCGCCTGCTGGCCGAGGGTCTGTCGGCCAAGGAGATCGGCAAGCGGCTCGACATCTCGCCGCGCACGGTCGAGTCGCACAAGTACCTGGTGATGGAAGTACTCGGTGCGCAGAGCAGCGCCGAGCTCGTGCGGCTAGCGATCCGGCACGGCGTCGTCGATCCGTAACGTGCATGCGCGGCGTGCCCCGTCCTGGGGCATCGCACGGCACCCCGGAATTTTACGGAGTGACACGGCGCCGCGCCTTTGCGATCCTCGCATCGTCGCCATTGCCCACACGGCGCGCAGGACCCGGCGCAAGCTCGAGCCGGGGCGCCCGTGAACCTCGAGATGCCAGGAACCAACGACGCGGCCACCGCGGACGACCGAGCGCCAACCTGCGTCCTGCTCGCCGATCGGCATCACCGGTTGAGCGAGGGCATGCGCGGATTGCTCGAGTCGACCTTCGGCGCGGTATTCGTGGTCGCCGATCACGCCTCGCTGCTCGAGGGCGCGCAGCGTCTCGCGCCGGCGATCGTCGCAGTCGACGTCGCGCTTGCGCGGGGCGACATCCGACGGCTGTTGCAATCGATCCGTGAGCGCGCCCCGTGTACGAGGGTGTTGCTCCTGAGCTCCCACGACGAGCCCGCCGTCGTCGACGCTGCCCTGGCGGCCGGCGCCGACGGCATCGTTTTCAAGCGCGCGATTGCCGACGATCTCCTCCCCGCAGTCGACGCGCTGCTCGCAGGCCGACCCTTCACCCCCGCGCCGGGCTCGTATTCCGTTTGATGGACCACCGATCTTCCACAACACAAGGAAGCCCCATGAAAGCGAAACTGACCGCCCTGCTCATCGTCGCCGCCGTCCTGGCGGTGGGCTGCGGCAAGAAGGAAGACCCCGTGACGCAAGCGCAAAAGAAGGACGTCGCGACCGGTGTGCCCGCGCCGGGCATCGCGGAGACCAAGGCCATCGCCGAGGCCGGGTTCATCTACGGCCTGCCCATCGTCATGAACTACGCCGTGATGTACGAGTACGCGGTGGACAAGAACTCGGGCCAGTTCAAGGCACCCTTCAACCAGATCCACAACGAGGCCCGCGTCTTCACCTACGAGGACACGGCGATCATCACGC